>JAZQBW010000058.1:0-12393 GCA_045545895.1 Faecalimonas sp. | reverse complement strand
AGTTCTTGATTGTGTCCATAGTTTATATTAATAAACTTTGCCACACACTCCACCGCCGGCTCCTCTTCTCGTTTTTCAAAAGAATCTGAAAGTTTTAGGTATAACTCTTCCCCAATTTCCTGCTCTCCATTATAAAACACGATAAATCGTGGAAATGGCAACGGGATCAATTTCTTCTGATACCTGTTAAGACCATGAGTTTCAATGTAACTCTCATACATTTTCGCCAAATATATGAGCCCTCGAAGAGGCATATTCCTATTCAGTGTACTTTGATGCTCATACAAATTCAACTCATTTGCAATAAGAAAGGACAAGTCATTCTTCATCCCTATGTAAATGACATCCTCCATGGTAGTAATGAGCAAATCATCCGGGTTGGTATAACTTGTGTTGTTGATTGCATTATAAAGTTGCAATAGTTCCTTTTTGTCCTTAAATATAAAACGAAATAGAATATCTTTGTATTTTCGCTTTACGAGGACACGCCTAAATAAGGCTAATACTTCTTTTACCTTCATGTAAATCCTCCTTCTATGGCAGGAGGCACTCACATCTTTCACGGAACCTCTCTGCTTTTGTTTATTGGGTATTAAGCATTGAGATTTCATTGTCGCCAAATGGCCAGATAATCGATGTGATTATTTATTAGATATTAGAAATATTAATGCTTTTAAACATTATAGCATAGTTGTATTGAGAATACTATCATTATTTATAAGAATATTAACAGAAATAAAAATTCCACCCTCACTACGAGATTGGAATTTTCTTTCTTACTCTTCCATTGCCTTTTGACAATCGTCTAACTTCTCTATCCGTATCCTATATTCCATCAAACGAAGCAAATACTCTGGCATCTGTCGCTTTCCCAGCTCCCAATCCTGCACTGTTCTATATGGAATTCCAAAATATTCTGCGAATTGCTTCCTGTTTAATCCTGTTGCTTCCCGTAACTTTATAAGTTTTTCACTCAAATTCATATCATTCTCCATTATGTAACAATTATTCTTTCCAATAATCCAAGGTCTCTTGCGTAATTGCGTCTATTCCAAATAATTGATGCATAAAATCTTCACGTTCATTATAAATATTGACCACATAAATATATTTATCTCCAATACGATAAAACACATAATTTTTTAAAACAAAAAGATATCTATAGTCTGTCTTGACTCCAAATACTTCTTCAACAGAAATACCCATTTTTTCGTGGTTTGACAACTCACGGATCGTCTTTGTAATCTTGTCGATAATGTGTTGCGCTTTATTTTTTCCATACTGTATTGCAATTGTTCTCTTTAATGACCGTAGCTTATCCGCCACTTCCGGTGAGTATTTTATTTGTTTCAAACAATTCCCCCCAGTTCTTTCTCTAACTCATCCGCATCAATCCAGCCTTCTTTGTTTGCACGTTCTTCCACTCTCTTTAAATCAAGCATAATCATCGCAATTGTTTGTTCCTTTAACGCTTCCCTACTATTTTGCGTAACAAGAAACGGAAGTCCTTCCACATTCAATGATTGCTGTATAAAAGTATTAAATGCATCCGTCAATGACAAGCCCGTTTTTGCATAAATATCCTCTAATTTCTTTTTGATTTCGGAATTAATTCTAATTTGAAAAGCCGTATCCTTTGGTGCTGCCGCGACAGTTAAATTTTTTGTCATCTATCATCATCTCCTGATTTTTTCTTTATAGTATCATTCATTTAACCTTGTTGTCAATACATTGTCATGACATTCACTTGTGTATAGAATTGTCTCCGTCAAGACCTCAGAGCGGAATATATACACGCTTTGCGTATATCTATAATATAACTATTTCTCATAATTGTCAATATAGGACGAAGCAAAATGGATTACATTTTACTTCGTCCCATATCTGTTTCAACTACTGTTTCAGTTCTAGAATTCTACTTGAATCCCTGTGCATATTTTTGCTGTGTTTCCTGTACTTTTGCCTGCTCTGCTGCCGGAGTCTCATAAAATCCCCTTGCATGCATCATGTTGAATACTTCATTTTGGATACTGTGCTCCTGTTCCAAGATCTTTAACATTGTGTTTCGTACATTATCATGCACACATTCTGTGGATGCCACATTAAATAAGTTTGTGGTTGCCTTCTCTGCTGATAAACCATCGCCTAAGATTTCTTTGTCTGTATATTGCTGCATACTCTACCTCCTATTTCAAATGGGCATATAACGCATTAAAATGCCCTTGATGTTGTTCTGAAATACGTTCAAATTTTTGTTTCACTTCTGCATCTTGAGCCTGAGCAGCAAGCATCTTAAATTTTTTGGTGAGTAATTGTTCATCTGCAAGCAAATCACCGATTAAGGATAATTCTTTTTCTGATAGTTGCCCCATGGTATACCTCCTGAATTTTCATTTTCAGGTTTAGTATGCTTAAAAAATCAAATTCTATGCATATTATAAAGACATGCGGCACAAAACAAAAATTTTCTACATCTGTCTTCGAATAACTAGTTTCATACAAAAAAGGGAACCGCAACTTGCGGTTCCCTTGAATTTTCAGTATTAAATTCTTATAAATGCATACATCTTAAATGAAATTGCACTTTTCAGCATTTACATCTTTTAAATCATCCTTGTTAGCGCTAACACTTACAAAGAATTCCACGCCGTGTTTGTTAGAAATGTTGCTTAAGCGATCCACGAATCTTGGAATATTATCAAGTGAAATATCAGATTGCTTTAAAATACCATCGATAAAAATTACCTGAATATCACTGTTTGCACTGAGCATACCATAAATGAATCCTGTATAATCATCTACATTACGGATAGATGGATAATCAGCCATGCAAATTGCACGAATGTCAAATGATAAACTGTATGTATCGTTGTGACTATTTTTAATGAAAATAACGTTTCCGTCACATTCCTTTACTTTTTTATTTGCTGCCTCAATCATTTGTTGAGTTTTACCGCTACCTTTTTGCCCTGTTAATAAATTTACCATGGGAATCACTCCTTTATTATGTATTTAGAACTCGGTCTATTATGAAATACATTATACATCATTAATCCGATTTGAGCAATAAGATAACTAAAATTTCTAACCAATATTCTACAAAGAAAATAGATGTGCTATAATGTATACGAACACAATAAGCATGCAAGGAGGAAAACAAAATATGAAGTTGGATAAAATACATCACATAGCAATTATTGCTTCTGATTATGAAGTGTCAAAAGATTTCTATGTGAATAAACTGGGCTTTGAAATCTTGCGCGAGAACTATCGCGAGCAGAGAGAGGATTATAAATTAGATTTGAAACTTGGAGATTGTGAGATTGAATTATTTGGAATAAAAAATGCTCCAAAACGTCCCAACTATCCAGAAGCATGTGGACTTCGACATCTTGCATTCCAAGTGGATTGCATTGAAAAGGTGATTTCTGAACTAAATACCAGAGGAATTGAAACAGAACCAATAAGGATTGATGAATTTACGGGCAAAAAGGCGACTTTCTTTAAAGACCCTGATGGACTTCCGTTGGAACTGCACGAATAAAAGTCTATTTTTATGGCTCTCCATTGTCGGAGAGCCATTTTTTATTACTATTTTCAATTGGCTACTGAATAGAGAGTACGGTATTCGCTTCCTCTCCTTGTCGATACTCAACAGTAATCTCTTGTCCTACTTCGTACTTGATAATCTGAATCATATCTACTACAGAAATATCAAAAATTTCTTCAGAGCCTTCTATCATGATAAAATAATGTGAATTACCATCTATGACACCTTGTGCAATCTTGGCAATCTTACCCGTAAGCGTAAGCACTTCTCTTGTGTCCTCTTCTTCTTTTTGAATGCCTTCTTTCAAAAGCATCTTATGATATTCTTCCTCACACTCACTGACAGTATCACCAATTCCTACCACTTGGTATTTCTGCACATTTACCATGGCATATTTTTTTACCAAACCTGCATTGTCCTTTAACGCAATAAAATAGGTCGGCTCTCCATTAATATTCAGGAGTAGCGGAAATGTCGCCACATATTTCAAGTTCTGCACCTGACCTTCAGCAGATCCCATTGCAGAATATTCTGTCGCACCTTCCACCTCATAAAATTTTGTTTCCATGGTTCGGGAATTCATGAGTACAAATCCCACGTTGGATTGGTCTCCTGTAATGGAAGTGACACCGGTATATACCCAAACATCATCGTCAATTGCCAGGTAATTATATCCGTCTGTAGTAACAAGGCAATCCTTTTGCCCCAGTACACTATTAATAAATCCATGCTTCAATGTTCCATGATAATCATATAACTGGATCAGGAGTTCTGCAGAATAAGCCCGGTCAATCCACTGTGGCACTTCTTCTATGGCATAATCCACCGTTTCTCCTGTAATTGCATTGCAAAGCACCACTCTTCCCACAGTCACTCCGCCAAACAAACCGATGTTAAACTTTTTCACCGGACATACCCAGTATGGGATGCCTTCTTCATCGATTTCAAAACTGAGTTCGTTAAATATATAAGTTGGATAATTGAATCTTAAATGGCGGTAAATATTACGGTTGAAATATTCGGAAGTAGAATATTTGATTCCTTCCTTCAACTTCACTAGCTCTGTTGTCTGAGAAGCCATATCAATTCGAATGTATGCCGGAATCCCTTCTGACTGGTTCGTCAACCATTTTATCGGACTGGCATATCGAAGAGGAGAAACACGCACCGGTTTATCGTTATAATTAATCTGGCTGTAAATGTTATCCACCTCGAACTGAGAAACCATGTCTACCATGCTTCCCATCTTTCTATTTCCCAAAAGGGTGGCAGAATCTTTGTCTAATAATGGAATCTGATCGAAAGATAATTCATGAATATCTTTTGTGAATTCCCCCTCTTTCACCTTGAGAAGCTGTTGATATTTCTTCGCATTGATAATTGGTGAGGATAATAATGAGCCAATCATATACACCGCTACAATTACTATCAAAACACCCACAATCACTCTTACGCCTTTTGACAATTTTATTTCTGCCAACCCAAGGCGTTTCTTAATAATGTAATAAACCAATACCACAATCACTAACACCATCAGGAAAAACCAAAAATCCGCTGAATGGATATTAATAGCAGGAAGACTCACATAATAGTAAAGCGCTGCTATCACCAGAATAATGAGTGCGCCTATTACTTTTATCATTGACTTTTTCATAACATGTCTCCTTTTTCTTTAAAATTTTCTTCTCCACAAATCCGGTGAGAACAGTACCAAAAATGGGAATATTTCCAATCTTCCAATCAACATATCCAAGCAAAATACAATCTTCGACAATGGAGAAAATGCTGCAAAATTCTCCACCGGGCCAACTGCTGCAATACCCGGTCCAATATTGTTCATTGTAGTTAAAACACTACTGAATGTGGTAGCAAAATCAAAATTATTGAGTGCTACAATCAGTACGGAACCAATGAAAATTGCAATGTAAGCAATGAAATAGATGTATACGTTGTGTATTGTGCCATCTCCCACCTTTTTCCCATTGACCTTCACAAGGTTAACTGATTTCGGATGAAGCATTCGTTTTAGTTCCTGCTTTACGCTTTTGAGCAAAATCAAAACGCGGGACACTTTCATTCCACCGCCCGTAGAACCGGCGCAGGCTCCCACAACCATCAACATCAATAAAATACACTTGGACAAGGTTGGCCATAAATCAAAATTGGCTGTGGCAAAACCTGTTGTTGTAATAATTGCAGCTACCTGGAAGACTGCATAGCGGAAAGCCTTGAGTGGGGTCTCGTAAATATGAAGTATATTCACCATGATTACGAGGGTAGCTGCTGCAATAATTCCAAGATATGCTCTTACTTCTTCATTTTTGAATACTGCTTTTACTTTTTTCAGCAATATTAAATAGTACATGTTAAAGTTGATACCGAAGAGTATCATAAAAGTAGTTATTACTCCATCAATATATGCACTATCATAGTATGCCACACTGTTGCTTCGATTATTAAATCCACCTGTACCTGCTGTACTGAAGGAATGAATAATGCTGTCATACCAGCTCATTCCACCTAGTTTTAGAAAAATTATTTCTGCCAGTGTAAGCAAAAAATACATTCCGTAAAGGATTCTTGCAGATTCTCTTGCACGAGGTACTAACTTATCTTTTTCCGGTCCGGGTACTTCTGCCCTCATCAAGTGCATTGAGTTCTTTTCTTCCAGTGAGACAATCACCATAACAAAAACCAGCACACCCATACCGCCTATCCAATGAGTCAGACATCGCCAAAAGTTCATTCCCATAGAAAGCGCTGTTACATCCGTTAAAATAGTAGAACCAGTTGTCGTAAAACCGGAAATGGTCTCAAACAAGGCATCTAAGTAAAACGGAATGGAACCAGAGATATAGAATGGAATCGCTCCAAAGAGAGACCAAAGAATCCATGCACATGCAATGATTACAAATCCTTCTTTTCCGTAAATAGTTGAATTCTCCGGCTTC
Source organism: Faecalimonas sp. (assembly GCA_045545895.1). Classification (GTDB taxonomy): domain Bacteria; phylum Bacillota; class Clostridia; order Lachnospirales; family Lachnospiraceae; genus Faecalimonas. The sequence goes on along the minus strand of JAZQBW010000058.1, from coordinate 5,892 downwards.
TTTCTACCCAAAAGTAAAGATAGAACCATAAGCCCTGCACTGGTAATCAGAAACGGATATACACTCTCTCCATAAATACCAGCCACAATTGCAGGTAGCAACAAAACCAAGGCCTCAACACCAAGCATTCTTCCTAGTATATAAGTCGTCATTTTAAAATTCATTATTTTTCACCTCTACACTAGAATATCTCTGATATCTTGCACTTTCTTATCTCTGGTTATCACGACTACACTATCTCCTTTTTGAATGCAATCATTACCGCTAGGTATGATAATTTGTCGCTTTCTTGCAATACAAGCAATCAGATTATTAGGTTTTGTCGGCAGGTCCTTAAGAGGAACATTTGTATAATACGCCTCATCTTTAATTAAAAATTCCAAAGCCTCCACTCTGTCATCCACAAGACGATACATAGTCTCTACGTTTGCACTTGAATAAGAGTTTTGTCTCGCACGCACATAACTAATAATGGCGTCTGCAGTTGCTGTCTTTGCTGAAACAAGGCTATCCAATCCCAAAGATTCTACCATCTCTGCCCTGGAATCTTCATTTACTTTTGCAATAATCTTATGCACGCCCTGGGCCTTTGCAAATAGACCTGCAATAATATTCTCCTCATCCAGACTAGTTAGGGCCACAAATGCATCTGCTTCTCGAATGCCTTCCTCCAACAAAAGTTCATGGTCCGTGGCATCTCCATGAATCACCGTTACATTTGGTAATTGTTCGCAAAGATTTTCACATTTTTTTCGATTTTGCTCTATTACCTTCACTTCCATACCCATGGAGCATAATTTTTTCGCCAAATAAAAGCCAACTCTTCCGCCACCACCGATAATAACTTTTTTAATTTTCTTTTTTCGAGTGCCCATGGCATGGAACAAGAACTCTAGCTGCTTATGGGTAGCTGCGATATGAAGCTTGTCGCCTAATTCAGGCACAAAAGCACCATCTGGAATAAATACATCTTTTCCACGCTGAACTGCGCATACTAAAATCTTTATTTGATATCTTTTGTATACTTCCGCTAAACTCATTCCGATAATTGGATTCCCTTCTCGAAGAGGAACCTCTACCAACTCCACTCTTCCTTTCACAAAGGTTTCTACCTTATTCGCAGAAGGGAAGATGAGCACTCTTGAAATCTCATTTGCAACGGTAAACTCCGGATTGATTGCCATACTGAGATGTAAATCTTCTTTCAACATGTCAATTTGATGATAGTAAATCGGATTTCTCACTCTAGCAATGGTATTCTTTGCACCCAATCGTTTTGCGATTAAGCAACTGAGCATATTCAGCTCATCTGTGGATGCACAGGCAATCACCAGATCTGCCTCCGGAACGCCTGCCTCCTTTTGCACATCTGCGCTGACGCCATCACCGGTAATACATATAATGTCTAATTTATTAATTGTTTCTTTTAATTTTCCTTCATTGCTATCAATTAATACTACATCATAATTTTCTTCGGAGAGTTGTTTTGCAAGTTTGTATCCAACTTTTCCATCTCCAATAATTACAATCTTCATTTTTCTTTCCTCTATTTTCTTATTATTGCCTATGGCATAGAAAAAATTATAGCACTTTTACATATAAAGTACAAGCATCTCACGCTTTAATTCAAACTAAGAAAATAGTCAAAAATGGAGCATGATTCATGCCATGCTCCATTTTTAATATCTTATGCTTCTTCTTTTGCACGATTTGCAATTTCTTTTTCCTGTACATCTGATGGTGCCTGTTCGTAACGAACAAATTCATATTCGTAAACACCACGTCCACCTGTCATAGAACGAAGTACTGTACAGTATCCAAATACGCCTGTCATTGGAATATCTGCTTCGATAATTTGTTTTCCGCCGGCGATTGGTGTCATACCAAGAACACGGCCACGACGTTTGTTCAAATCACCCATAACATCACCTGTGTATTCATCAGGTACTGTTACTTTAATGTTTGCAATTGGCTCTAATAATACCGGACTTGCTTCCATAACACCCTTCTTGAATGCCTGAATAGTAGCAGTTTTAAATGCCATTTCGGAAGAGTCTACCGGATGGTATGAACCATCGTATAATACAGCTTTTACACCAACTACAGGGTATCCTGCCAAAGGTCCACGCAGTACAGATTCTTGTAAACCTTTTTCCACTGCCGGGAAGTAATTCTTTGGAACTGCTCCACCAACTACGATTTGCTCAAATACATAAGGTGTTTCCAAATCTCCTAAAGGTTCAAATTTCATCTTAACATGTCCGTATTGACCATGTCCGCCTGATTGTTTCTTATACTTTGTATCCACATCAGAACTCTTGCGGATTGTTTCACGGAATGCAACCTTTGGTGTTTCCAAATCAACTGCAACTTTATAACGTGCTGCTAATTTGCTTACCACTACTTCTAAGTGTTGATCACCCATACCATAAATTAATGATTGATGATTTTCACTGTCGTTTACTACTTTGAGTGTCACATCTTCTGTCATCATTCTTCCAAGCGCTTGGGAAACCTTATCTTCATCGCCTTTTGTTTTTACAACATATTTCATATATGTATATGGTTTTGAGTATTCTGTCTTTGCAAACATTACCTGTGTATTCTTTGTAGAAAGAGTATCACCAGTTTTTACGTTTAATTTTGCAACAGCTCCGATGTCACCTGCATGAAGTTCTGATACTTCTACCGGTTTATTTCCAACCATAGTATATAATTTTCCGATTTTTTCTTCTTCATCTGTTGTCGCATTGTAAAGAGTATCATCGCTCTTTAATACGCCTGAACAAACTTTGAGGAAAGAATATTTTCCAATAAATGGATCAACCATTGTCTTAAATACATATGCACTCTTAGATTTTGCAAAGTCATAATTTGCTTCAAAGATCGCATTTGTCTTGCGGTTGAAACCTGCACATTCTTTCTTGTCCGGACTTGGGAAGAAACGAACAATATCAGATAATAAGTTGGCAACGCCCTGTGCTTCTGTGTTAGAACCCATAGCAACCGGTACAATACTTCCATCTGTTACGGATGTACGCATTGCTGCACGGATTTCTTCCACTGAGAATTCTTCGCCTGCAAAATATCTGTCCATGAAATCTTCGCTTGTCTCTGCAACTGCTTCTAATAATGCTTCACGGCAGATTTCTAAGTTTGGTAAGCAGTAATCTGGAATCTCGCATTCTTCTCTTTGACCGATTCCCGTATATCTTCTACCTGCATTTTTGATTACGTTAACATAACCAACTAATTTTTCATTTTCACGAATTGGTTGGAAATGAGGTGCAATCTTCTTTCCGTACATTGCTGTTAAATCTTCCACAACCTGACGGAAACTTGCATCGTCCACATCCATCTCTGTTACATATACCATTCTTGGAAGTTTGTACTTTTCACATAATTCCCAAGCTTTTTCTGTTCCTACTTCCACGCCTGCTTTTCCTGAAACAACAATAATCGCTGCGTCAGCTGCACTTACTGCTTCTTCCACTTCGCCCACAAAGTCAAAGTAACCAGGTGTGTCTAAAATATTGATTTTTGCTTTTTCCCACTCGATTGGGATTAAACTTGTGCTAAGAGAGAATTTACGTTTTTGTTCTTCTTTATCGAAATCACTGATGGTATTTCCGTCAGCTACTTTTCCCATTCTATTAGTTGCGCCTGATACATATGCCATTGCTTCAACTAAGCTAGTCTTTCCACAACCTCCATGTCCTAATAATACTACGTTTCTGATTTCATCCGTTCTGTACACTTTCATATTTGTGTGCCTCCTTGTTTCTAGTTTCACATATGAACATTGTACTAAAGTTTTTTGAATTTAGCAACTTATTTATAGAATTTATACAAATTTTTATTTGGAATTTTCTAAATTGTATATTCATTTCAAACATTTCAATAAATTTTTCTTATAAGTTTCCGCTTGACACTATCCTTTTAACGTGCTAAAGTGGGGATATATTTTTAAAAAAATACATATTATAAAGAAGGAGGTAGCTTATGAGCGACAAAACAATACCATACAAAATCTATTTAGAAGAAAATGAGATGCCTAAGCAGTGGTACAATATGCGCGCAGACATGAAAAACAAACCGGCTCCTCTTTTAAACCCTGAAACTCTCCAGCCAATCACGGCAGAAGAACTTGGTGAAGTGTTCTGTGAGGAGCTAGTAAAGCAAGAATTAGATGACACCACTCCTTACATTGACATTCCACAGGAGATTTCGGACTTTTACAAAATGTATCGTCCGGCTCCATTGGTTCGTGCCTATTGCCTGGAAGAAAAATTACAAACACCTGCAAAAATTTATTACAAATTTGAAGGTAACAACACCAGCGGAAGCCACAAGCTGAATTCTGCAATCGCACAAGCTTATTATGCGAAGAATCAAGGTTTAAAAGGAGTGACAACAGAAACTGGTGCTGGACAATGGGGTACTGCTCTTTCCATGGCATGCTCTTACCTTGATTTGGATTGTAAAGTATATATGGTAAAATGTTCTTATGAACAAAAACCTTTTAGACGGGAAGTCATGCGTACATATGGAGCAAATGTAACACCATCTCCATCCACTGAAACGGAAGTTGGACGTAAGATTTTAGAAAGACATCCTGGTACGAGCGGAAGCCTTGGTTGTGCAATTTCTGAAGCAGTAGAAGCTGCAGGAGCTAATCCGGATTATCGCTATGTACTTGGTAGTACCTTAAATCAAGTACTCCTCCACCAGACAATCATCGGATTGGAAGCAAAAGCGGCCATGGATAAATACGATGTAAAACCGGACATCATTATCGGTTGTGCCGGAGGCGGTTCCAACCTTGGAGGTCTTATTGCACCATTTATGGGTGAAAAGCTTCGTGGTGAGGCCGACTATCAATTTATCGCTGTAGAACCTGCATCATGTCCAACACTCACTCGTGGCGTATTTGCATATGACTATTGTGACACTGGAATGATTTGTCCACTTGCTAAGATGTATACTCTTGGAAGCAACTTTATTCCTTCTGCCAGCCATGCCGGCGGTCTCCGCTACCATGGTATGAACCCAATTCTTTCTCAGTTATTGGCAGACGGATATATGGAAGCAAGAAGTGTGGAACAGACTTCTGTATTTGAAGCTGCTGTAAAATTCGCTCGTGTAGAAGGTATTCTTCCTGCACCGGAAAGCAGCCACGCAATTAAAGTGGCAATAGACGAAGCTTTGAAATGCAAGGAGACAGGCGAAGAAAAGACCATTCTTTTCGGCCTTACCGGAACTGGATATTTTGATATGTATGCATATGAAAAATTCAACAATGGCGTCATGTCCGATTATATTCCTACCGATGAAGAGATTGAAAAAGGATTGGCTGGATTGCCGGATGTAAAATAGAATACTGGACATAATGTTCGGCTATAAAAAAATAACATACAAAAACGAGGCAAGGTACTTTGATTTGTACCTTGCATTTTTTATTCTTTAGAAACTAATCCTCTAACTGCTTAACACAAATTGGGATTTGTGGAAAGGAGTTTCATGGCTGGAGCATATATGATTGTGACTCTATATCCATTGTATTTAGGCATATAGCTTATTTATTTGTTGCCCATACCTATGGTTTAGGTAATAAAAATATTTTTTTAATATCACACCTAATATAGCCGACAAACATGTATGAAATTTTATAATTTTAGGCTAGTTTGTACCAAAATCACACCATTTGCCTAAATGCCTAGAAATGTTTAGGTAATATACTTATATTTTATCTCTGACACCTAATGTCTAGGTATAAAACCTATTTTTATAGTATGTTGCCTAACTTAGTGAAAACGCTTGCTGCTTTTATGCCCCATCTTTGGGCGGCAAAGCAGAAAAGCAAGTATTTTCGTCCAATGCTTGGGCGCATGC
>JAZQBW010000057.1:0-4454 GCA_045545895.1 Faecalimonas sp. | reverse complement strand
GCATGGCAAACAAACCTTCAAGTGCCAGTCTATTAAAATTAATTAGTTACAAGAAAAATACGGGTTCTGAGACGTTGGAAATTCCTTATCCCATAAGATGTTCGTTTCAGAACTTTTATTTTATTATTAAAGCCTTCGGTTGGACCATTTGTTATATGAGAATACTTAAAAGCATTTAGTATTTCCTTGGACCAGGTACGATAAGTTTTGGCAACTTTTTCGAATTCATTTAGTCCGGAGGATTCGGCCATTTTAATCCAATCGAAGAAGTCTTTTCTTTGTTCAGAATATTTGGGATTCTGACATAGTTCATAAAATTTTTCTTTTAGATAATGAGCTCTTCGCAAGTCATCATTGTATAGAAGCATTAAATCACAAGCTGCTTTGTTTTCATCCTTGAGTTTGTGATACCTGGTTAAAATCAATGTTCTGCTTCGTTTATAGTACTTTCTTAGACGGGCAGGCATTGTTTTTTGTAATCTTTTACGTACAGCTTCTATAGCCCATGTGGTTTGTCTGACGAAGTGATATTTATCAATAATAACCTCGGCATTCGGAAAATATGTATGAGCCATTTCTATGTATGGTTTCCACATATCACAAACAAAGTGTTTTACTCGATGTCTTTCATCTTTGGGGATAGAAGAAAAGTAAGACACCAAATGATTATGTTGCCTGTCCGGAAGAATGTCTAGTACCTTATGTTTCATCGGATCAACCAGAATACATTGGAACTTACCAGTAGAGGCATTTCCGCGGAATTCGTCAATAGATATAGTGGTGGAAAACTTTCTTCTGGAGTAAGAAATAGTATCTAAAACTCTTCCTACAGTGGCAGTAGAAACATTGGTCTGTCTTGCAGTTTCCTTAATGCTTTGAGAATTGTGCAGACAAGAAGCAATAAAAGCAGTCAGTCTAGCGGTTCTTTGAAAGTATCTAGGAAGGAAACTATAGGTTTCATAAAAACGTTTTCCACACTTGCACACATATCGCCGTTTGTGTAGAACTAGATAGCAATGTTTTAACTGGAAAGGCAAGTCCTTAATGGTTTGATAACGATAATCATGAATACGTTTAGTTGCAGCACCACAGCAAGGACAAGTTTGTTCACGTGGCTTGGTTTCTAAGTAGATTTTCACAAAAGTATCAGCATGTCTAATTTTTTTGATAATTACATCTTCAATATTTAAAAGTTTGTTGGTATAATGACTATGCATTTGATGTACCTCCGGGTGTTTTAGTTTGGGAAGACTGGCACTTGGAGGTTTTTCTTTTTATTATAAAAGAAAAAATGCTGCGACGGATGATTATTTGAAATCATCCACCCCAACATTTATTTTAGAGCCCTTCTTTTTAATCTTATGGTACATTTATAAAAAAATTATCACTTAAAGTATCGCAGCATCTGAATTAGCTTTGTGTTATCACCAAACTCAGCATTTTCTTTGGTACGTTCACCAAATGTCATAAACTGATTTTTGGAATAAAAATTCAATAGTTTATCATTTGCATTACATTCAATATAGGTTGTTTTTCCACCAATCATTCGTTGTACATATTTTATGCGATTACAAGCCAATTCAAGTAATTCCGCCCCAGAGATTGGATTATTATCTACAAAATTTTTGCCAAGCTGTGCAATTAGTGGCATTGAAATTAAAAAGGAATGTAACTTACTATCATATTGTGAGAATTTTGAAATTTTCTTTTGTATTGTTTTGCTTAGCATGTTCTCGATGACGACTACAAATCTGTTTACAAGAGTGTAATATCCAATAAGTTTTCCGTCCTCGTTGGAGAATACTAAAAATGTAATTGCTATCCTTTGTTTTGCGAAAGTAATTGCTTTATTACGTATAAAATCTTCAACATCTTTATTAAGGGGGCATGAAAAAGACGATAAAATTTCTTGACAAACGTCTTCTCCGTACATATCCAACATATCCAAGATGCTATTTTCTTTGATTTCTAACATTACCTAGAATCTTGCCTAAAGCCTCTCTCATTTCTTCTGGAGTGTAATCGCTAGACTTGACTCTGCAAGGCAATGGTGTTTCAGCAACTTTCATTGCTTTTTCCATAGCATTTATAAATCGTTCTGTTTCTTCAGGTTCTGTGAGTACAATAGTTCTCATAATACTTTCTGTTGCCATAGAATCACTCTCCTTTCACTAAAATACAATTCACATATGTTTAGTATACGTCATAAAGCAATTTTTATCAACGAAAATCACCCTCCTTTATTTAATTTCATCAAATTGATATTTCTGGCTGAAATGCCTTGAAATTCAATGTGTTTTACACACAATACGGACGTGGGAATGGTCCATGTGACCGTCCAAAGATTTGATGCCATTTTAGCATATCACAGATAAGCAGAAGTTGCAATCTCAAATGCAATGATGACACTTTTTTGTAAAGTTTGCAAAATAATTTCTGTTCAGCCATGCAACTCGAATAGTAAAAAAAAATAAAGTAGTGACGGAATGAAAAGAAAATGGTATGATTTTAAAGGAAAAGGTAAATTCATTGGGAAAGAGGAACTGATATGACACACGAATTTTCCAGAACAGAACTGCTTATTGGAGCAGAAGGATTAGATAGATTAAGGAATGCCACAGTTATGGTGCTTGGAGTAGGTGGCGTGGGTTCACACTGTATCGAGGCATTGGCAAGAAGCGGAGTGGGACATCTGATTTTGGTCGACAATGACAAAGTAAGTCTGACCAACATTAACCGTCAGTCTATTGCATACCAGAGTACTGTGGGCGAATATAAGACGAAGCTTATGAAGGACCGTATCTGGGATATTAACCCTGTAGCGGATGTGACCACTTATGAGACATTTGTACTTCCGGAGAATCTACATGAGATTTTTGCAAAGAAAGTAGATTATATTGTAGATGCTATCGATACAGTGACGGCAAAACTGGCAGTGATACAGTATGCAAAGGAGCAGGAGATTCCGATTATCAGCTGCATGGGAACGGGGAATAAATTGCATCCGGAGCTGTTTGAGATTGCGGATATTTCCAAGACTTCTGTGTGTCCACTATGTAAGGTCATGCGAAAAGAATTGAAAGATCGCGGAATCGCACATTTGAAGGTATTATATTCAAAAGAAACTCCAATCGATGTGTCGGGGAAAGACACAGGAGAGGATAAAGGCCAAAGAAGGTCTCTTCCGGGAAGTATTTCCTTTGTGCCACCGGTTGCCGGTCTTTTGATTGCAGGGGAAGTGATACGTGAGATTGTGGGGGTGAAATGATGGATTTATTTGATTATATGAGACAACAGACATCAGAAAAAGAGTCACCGCTGGCATCCAGACTTCGTCCAACCACATTGGAAGAGGTTGTGGGGCAGCAGCACATTATAGGAAAAGACAAATTATTATATCGCGCTATTAAGGCGGATAAGCTGAGTTCCATTATCTTTTATGGACCTCCGGGAACAGGGAAAACTACACTGGCAAAAGTGATTGCAAATACTACAAGTGCGGACTTTCAACAGATTAATGCTACCATAGCAGGTAAGAAAGATATGGAGCAGATTGTGGAAAAGGCCAAAGCTAATCTTGGTATGTATGGGAAGAAAACCATTCTATTTGTAGATGAGATTCACCGTTTTAACAAAGGACAGCAGGACTACTTGCTTCCATTTGTGGAAGATGGAACTTTGATTTTGATTGGAGCCACTACAGAAAATCCATATTTTGAAGTAAATGGTGCGTTGATTTCTCGTTCCAGCGTATTTGAACTACATCCATTGTCTGTGGAAGACGTAAAAACCCTTCTGAAGCGCGCAGTATATGATGTGGAAAAAGGAATGGGAAGCTATCATGCTGATATCAACGAGGACGCGTTGGAATTTTTGGCGGACATTGCTGGTGGAGATGCTAGAAATGCTCTCAATGCCATTGAACTGGGCATCTTAACTACACAGAGAAGTGAAGATGGGAAGATACATATTACGCTGGATGTAGCACAGGAATGTATTCAGAAGCGTGTGGTTCGTTACGATAAAACAGGGGATAATCATTATGATACCATCTCCGCATTTATTAAAAGTATGAGAGGCTCTGACCCGGATGCAGCAGTTTATTATTTAGCAAAGATGCTGTATGCAGGGGAAGATATTAAATTCATTGCAAGAAGAATGATGATTTGCGCATCGGAAGATGTGGGAAATGCAGACCCGAATGCCCTTACGGTAGCCGTATCAGCTGCACAGGCAGTAGAGCGAATCGGCATGCCGGAAGCACAGATTATTCTTTCTCAGGCGGCTACATATATAGCAGGAGCGCCGAAAAGTAATGCAGCCTGCAATGCTATATTTAGTGCCATGGAAAGTGTGAAACACGTAAAGACAACGGTGCCGTCACACCTTCAGGATGCCCACTATAAAGGCTCTGCCAATCTGGGCCACGGAATCGGATATAAGTACGCTCATAA
>JAZQBW010000056.1:0-6754 GCA_045545895.1 Faecalimonas sp. | reverse complement strand
ACGAACTTTCATCATATCTTCAGAAGTTCTGTTTGTTAATTCCTCAACTGTATTAATGCCAGCTCTCTTTAAGCAGTTGTATGAACGAACAGAAAGTTCTAATTCATCAATACTCATTTCTAATACTTTTTCTTTTTCATCGTCTTCTTTTTCAATCATAACTTCTGCTGCCTGAGCAACTTCTGATAAGTCGATGAACAATTTTAAGTGTTCGTTAAGTACTTTTGCTGCCAAACTTACTGCTTCATCTGGAACTAATGTACCATTTGTATATACATCGAGTGTCAATTTATCAAAGTCAGTAATTTGACCAACACGTGTGTTTTCTACTGTAAGATTTACACGTTCTACTGGTGTGTAGATAGAATCAATTGGAATCACACCGATTGGTAATTCGTCATTTTTGTTTTTATCTGCACTTACATATCCTCTGCCCTTTGTAATTGTAAGTTCCATGTATAATTTGCTGTCAGCTCCTCCATTAAGAGTTGCAATAACAGTTTCTGGGTTCATGATTTCGATGTCTGGATCAACTTGGATATCAGCTGCAGTTACAACACCTTCCCCTTCAAACTCGATATAAGCTGTCTTAGGTTCGTCTGTTTCTGCGCTATTTTTGATAGCCAGTGATTTAAGATTCATCACAATCTCGGTTACATCTTCTTTTACACCTGGAATTGAGCTGAATTCATGTAACACTCCATCGATTTTTACATGTGAAACAGCTGCTCCTGGCAACGAAGAAAGCATGATTCTTCTTAAAGAGTTACCGAGAGTTGTACCATAACCTCTTTCCAAAGGCTCCACAACAAATCTTCCATATGTTTTATCTTCTGAAATCTCAGTGATTTCAATATTTGGTTTGTTAAAATCAAACATTACAAAGCCCTCCTTTTGGGTTAATTGGTTTGAATCCTAATTATTATTTAGAATATAATTCGACGATTAACATTTCGTCTACCGGAACATCGATCACTTCTCTTGCAGGAAGTTCTTTTACAGTTCCTTTTAAGTTTTCTGCGTCAACATCTAACCATTCTGGAACTAATCTTCCACCTGTTACAGCTGTGATTTCAGCATATCTTGGTGATGACTTCTTAGCTTCTTTGATCTCGATTACATCACCAGCACTTACTAAGTATGATGGAATGTTTACTTGCTTGCCATTTACTAATACGTGCTTGTGGTCAACAATTTGTCTAGCTTCTTTTCTTGTTCTAGCGAATCCCATACGGAATACTACGTTGTCTAATCTTGATTCAAGAAGAATCATAAGATTATCACCTGTCATACCTTTCATTTTAGAAGCTTTTTCAAAATAGTTTCTGAAAGGTTTTTCTAATACACCATAGATAAATTTAGCTTTTTGTTTCTCACGTAATTGAAGACCATACTCGCTCATTTTTCTATTTGCTCTTTTTGATTGTCTGTTAGATTTTTTATCAATTCCTAAATAGATTGGATCCATACCAAGTGATCTACATCTTTTAAGAACTGGAGTTCTATTTACTGCCATCTTTTATTATCCTCCTATTTAGACTACACTCTTCTACGTTTTGGTGGGCGGCATCCGTTGTGTGGAACCGGTGTTACGTCTGTAATACTTGTTACATCAATACCACATGCTTGAAGAGCACGGATAGCTGCTTCTCTACCTGAACCTGGTCCTTTTACGAAAACATCTACTGTCTTTAAGCCATGTACTAATGCTGCCTTTGCTGCTGTTTCAGCTGCCATTTGAGCTGCATATGGAGTAGATTTTCTTGAACCTCTGAATCCTAGACCACCAGCACTTGCCCATGATAAAGCGTTTCCTTGTGCATCTGTTAATGTTACGATTGTATTATTAAAAGATGATTGAATATGTGCTTGTCCGCGTTCAACGTTTTTCTTGACACGTCTTTTTGTCACTTTTTTTGTAACTTTTTTAGCCATCTTAAACTAACCTACTTTCTTTTTAATATTATTTTTTCTTGTTTGCAACAGTTCTCTTTGGACCTTTTCTTGTTCTAGCGTTTGTCTTTGTCTTCTGACCACGAACAGGAAGTCCTTTTCTATGACGGATACCTCTGTAGCATCCGATTTCTTGTAATCTCTTGATGTTAAGGGCGATTTCTCTACGAAGATCACCTTCAACTTGATACTTCTCGTCGATAACAGCGCTGATTACTTTAACTTCATCATCTGTTAAATCTCTACAACGAGTATCTGGATTTACTCCAGCTTCTTTTAAAATGTTTGTCGCACTTACTCTACCAATACCATAGATGTAAGTTAAACCGATTTCTACACGTTTGTCTCTTGGTAAGTCTACACCAGCAATACGAGCCATGTTGATTTCCTCCATTTTCTTTTTGTTTTTTGATATCGTCTTTAATAGGGGTTCTGCATTGCATCACCCAGGCATGTCGGTATACATACCCTTTCCGACCACCGTACTCACTGCTTTTGTTTACAACTATATCGTCTACCGTAATATAAAACAGTTATGCGGTAATGACCGGTCGGCATTAGAAGCAATATACGAAGGACATCCACCGGCTAAAGGTGCTTCCTTGTATATCAAACAGTTATGCATGTTCTCATGCATCACTATTAACTGCCTAAGTTAATACTTGTGCCTTTACGCACAAAATGGACAACGATAATTATCCTTGTCTTTGTTTGTGTTTTGGATTTTCACAGATTACTCTGATACTTCCTTTTCTTTTAATGATTTTGCACTTTTCGCAAATTGGTTTTACTGATGATCTAACCTTCACGTCAAATCCTCCTTTCATCCAGTGCTTACGTTGATACCTTACGCATTTTCAAGGCTTTCCTTCATTTTTCAGACCCGATTTGGGGTCTTTTTGCCGCGGAAAATGAAAAATAACCATAAACGCGCTCATATAGTATAGCACCGTGTACAATCAAAGTCAACATTTAATTTTAGATTCTATAAACTATTTTTATTTGTCTCTCCAAGTAATTCTTCCCTTTGACAAATCATATGGTGAAAGCTCTAATGTCACTTTATCTCCAGGTAAAATTTTAATGAAGTTCGTACGTAATTTGCCACTGATATGTGCCAATACCTGATGGCCGTTTTCTAATTCTACTTTAAACATTGCGTTTGGTAATTTTTCTACCACAGTTCCCTCAATTTCAATAACGTCAGCTTTTGACATACTTCTTTCCTCCTAGTTTTCCTTATCAAATAATTTTAGTATCCTTTTGATTCCTACATCATCAATGCTTTGAATTTCATGTTTCTCGCAGATTAATTGCACATGTTTCTTCTTTTTCTTCTTTGGATTTTCTGTGGTTCTAATTACACCGTCCACTAAATATACATATGCCTCATCCACTCCAAATATTACATATACATGACCTTTATCATGGCCCGCTTTTGATCTTGCAAGCATTCCAACTTCATATCTTTCCATACTACAATCCTCTTTACTTTGATAAGGTCAAAAGTACTGGTTCACCTTCTGTGATCAATACTGTGTTTTCGTAATGTGCAGACAGTGAACCATCCGCTGTTACTACTGTCCAATCATCATCCAGCCATTCCACTGCATGAGTTCCTATGTTGATCATCGGCTCTATTGCCAGAGTCATGCCCTTGCGCAAACGGACACCTCGTCTTCCCATCTCATAATTTGGTATTTCCGGTGCCTCATGGAGCTGTGCACCTATTCCATGTCCACACAAATCTCTTACAACTCCATACCCGCGTTCTCTCGCATATTTACCGATTGCCGCTGAAATCTCAAACAGATAATTGCCCTCTTTTGCGTATTTTATACCCTCAAAGAAGCTTTCTTTGGTTACACGAATCAAATTCTTTGCTTCTTCACTGACTTCACCGATTGCATGTGTTCTGGCTGCATCAGAATGATATCCTTTATAGATTACCCCTGCATCCAGGCCTACGATATCGCCTTCCTTTATAATTCGTTTGCTACTTGGAATTCCATGAACGACCTCGTCATTCACCGATACACACACAGAAGCAGGATAACCATTATAATTTAGGAAAGATGGTACGCAGCCGTAGCTACGTATCACTTCTTCCCCTAATTTATCAATCTCCAACGTGCTCATCCCCGGTCGTAGGGCCTTCGCCATCTCTTCATGGACAATTTCCAGAATCCTTCCGGCTTCTTTCATTAATTCAATTTCTCTTGGCGATTTAATTGTGATAGGCATGGGATTACGCTCCTAATATTTTTACAATTGCATCAAATACAATGTTAATATCTACTGTGCCATCTACTTCTACCAAAATATTTTTCTTTGTATAGTAGTCAATCAATGGCTGGGTTTGTTCATGATATACGTTCAAACGTTTTTGAACCGTTTCCGGCTTGTCATCTTCTCTGAGAATTAAGCCACCTTTGCAGTTGTCACACACGTTCTCTTCTTTTGTCGGTGCATATACAACATGGTATGTAGCTCCGCAATCCACGCATGCTCTACGTCCTGACATACGCTTTACAATATTTTCATCCGGAACTTCTACATTAATTGCATAGTCCATTTTTTGTCCAAGACTTTCCAATGCCTGATCAAGTGCTTCTGCCTGTGGAATTGTTCTTGGAAAACCATCTAACACATAACCGTTGGCACAGTCTTCTTGATTCACACGATCCACCACTAGGTCAACAACCAACTCATCCGGAACCAACAACCCTTTATCCATATAGGTTTTGGCTTTCTTTCCAAGCTCAGTTCCGTTTTTAATGTTCGCTCTGAAGATATCACCAGTTGAGATGTGAGGAATAGCATACTTTTCTGCTATTTTTTTCGCTTGTGTTCCTTTTCCTGCACCAGGTGCACCTAACATGATAATTTTCATATCTGTCCCTCCAAAAAATATCTGTATAGCACATTAACTCGCGTGGTTTCCACTACCATGAGCCTTGGAATCCGAGCGAGCTAATCTGCACTTCATTTATTTTGCACTATTTAAAAAACCTTTGTAGTTACGTACAAGCATTTGTGATTCCACTTGTTTCAAAGTCTCTAATACAACACCTACGACGATGATAAGAGATGTTCCACCAAAGGAAACACTTGCTCCAAGCATACCATTAAAGAAGAATGGAATTACTTGTACAATTACGAGACCTACAGCACCAATGAAAATAATATATTTCAAAATTCTTGCCAAATAGTCTACCGTTGGTTTTCCAGGACGAATACCCGGAATAAATCCACCGTTCTTTTTCATGTTGTTGGCAACTTCCATCGGATTAAATGTAATTGATGTATAGAAATATGCAAACGCAATGGTTAAGATGATATATAAAATCAATCCCCATGAATGTTGAATATTATCCGGATTACACCAGTTGTTTGAGTTTAATCCATTTAAGATTGCCCCTCCAATTCCATCTCCACCATTCTTTCCTAAGAATGAAGCGATGATAATCGGAAACTGCATCAATGACGATGCGAAAATAACAGGAACAACACCTGCTGTATTCACTTTCAATGGAATATGAGATGATTGACCTCCAACCGTCTTTCTTCCTTGTACTTTTTGTGAATACTGAACAGCAATCTTTCTTTGTCCATCTTGTAATAAGATTACAAAGATAATTACGAAAAGAATAATCGCAATAATAATTACTGCTGCCAATGCTGCCATTCCAATTCCTTTTCCTTTCATGAATTGTTCATACAAGGAAACGAAATCACTTGGGATACGTGAAAGAATGTTAATTAAAAGAATAATGGAAATACCATTTCCAATTCCCTTTTCTGTAATTCTTTCTCCCAACCACATAAGGAATGCAGAACCTGCTGTTAATGTAAGAACAACGATTGCTGCGTTTACAAAATTGTATTCAACAAGTAAACCTTGACGTCCAAATCCTACTGCCATTGCTGTAGATTGAATTAATGCAAGAAGTACTGTTACATAACGAGTAATCGTGTTAATTTTCTTTCTACCGTCTTCACCGTCTTTATGCATCTCTTCCAATTTCGGAATGGCAATTGTAAGAAGTTGCATAATGATGGAAGATGTGATGTATGGTGAAATACTTAACGCAAACACCGACATCTGCTCAAATGAGCCACCGGTGAAAGCGTTAAAAAAGTTAAACGCTTCCCCAGTTTGACTTGCAAAGAAATTTTGAATAAATGTTGGATCTACGCCTGGTGTTGGCAGTTGAGATCCAATTCTAACAACAATAAGCATTAAAAATGTATAGACGATTTTTTTACGAATCTCTTCAATCTGTAATGCTTGTCGGAATGTCTTTAGCATTAGATCACCTCAGCTTTTCCACCAAGAGCTTCAATCTTAGCAGCTGCACTTGCGCTAAATGCATTTGCCTGAACTGTAAGGCACTTAGTTAATTCTCCGTTTCCAAGAATTTTAACTCCATCTCTAGGATTCTTAACGATACCAGCTTCAATTAATGTTTCTACCGAAACAACTGTGTCGTTTTCGAATACTTCCAATGCGCTTAAGTTAATTCCGATGATTTCCTTAGAGTTTCTGTTTGTGAAACCTCTCTTTGGAATTCTTCTATACAATGGCATTTGACCACCTTCAAAACCTGGTCTTGGAGCACCTGAACGAGCCTTTTGACCTTTGTGACCTTTACCAGCAGTCTTACCATTTCCAGAACCGTGTCCACGGCCTCTTCTGAAATTATCACTGTGTTTTGAACCTTCTGCAGGTCTTAATTCTGATAAGTTCATCGTGACACCTCCTTATCTTATTATTAAGCTTCTTCTACTTTTACTAAAT
>JAZQBW010000055.1:0-8352 GCA_045545895.1 Faecalimonas sp. | reverse complement strand
TGTCAAAATTGCCACTCTGTCGCGACATCCATACTTATCCTGATATTGTCCTCGGCCAAGGAAGAACGCCTCATCCATACCTATATTCACACGTCTTGATGTAAAACAATTCTCCAGAGTGTCAAACATTTTATCAATCAAATTGTATACCTTATCTTCTCCTACCATCAAAATATCATTACAGTCAAACATCCCTACATATGGTTCCCACTGCTTAATCTGATTCAAATGCGCTAACACCTGAATACATGGAACAAGTTCAACACCAATACTTTGACAATACGAATCCATTTCCCTTAGTTCCTCTTGACTATAACGCCCACGCATATATCCAAAAAAAGGCTCGTCTTCTATCTCATATGTGTCCTCTGTATAAAGTTGCAGCATATTATAGCCCATTCCTGCAATCAGTTTGGCAAATTCTTTTACTTTCTCCGGCTTCATGACTGCATTACGTGAACAGTCAAGCATAATTCCTAATGATGTTTCTTGGTATTTCATCTCGTCTCCCTCTTATGCCAACGCCTCTACCGCGTCTTTCAAATAATCATTCTTCACTTCGTAGAATTTCTCATCCTCTACCATCTTAGCCAATTCAGGATCGATTGGCATCTTACCTAAAACTTCCATACCGAGTTCCGCTGCAATCTCATCTACCTTACTTTCCCCAAATACAGAAATCTGCTTGCCACAGTCTGGGCACTTGAGATAACTATAGTTTTCCACAATTCCAAGCACTGGAATATCCATCTGTCTTGCCATATAGAAAGCCTTTTTCACAATCATTTGCACCAGATCTTGTGGTGACGTAACAATCACAACCCCGTCAAGCGGCAATGATTGGAATACGGTAAGAGGAACATCCCCTGTTCCCGGAGGCATATCCACAAAGAGGTAATCCAAATCACCCCAAAGAACTTCTTCCCAGAATTGTTTGACTACGCCTGCAATAATCGGACCTCGCCAGATAACCGGCATATCTTCCGACTCTAATAACAGATTCACTGACATAATCCTTGTCTCATCCTGGGCCACGCATGGAAACATTCCCAATTCATTCCCTACTGCATGTTCATGAACTCCATACATTTTCGGAATGGATGGCCCTGTAATATCTGCGTCCAAAATACCTACGGAATAACCTTGCTCTCTCATAAGTCTGGCAAGAGATGCGGTCACCATAGACTTTCCAACGCCTCCTTTTCCGCTAATTACACCAATGACTTTTTTCACCTGTGTATATTCATTGGCAGGAATCTTCATATCTACTTTTTTACTTGGACATGTCCCCGCACTCGGACAACTAGAACAGTTTTCTGCGGAGCATGAATTATTTTGTTGTTCTGACATCTAATATTCACTTCCTATTCTTCTACTACTGCGATTAGTTCCACTTCGCAAAGTACGTTTTTCGGTAATGTTTTCACTGCAACACAGCTTCTTGCCGGTTTTGATGTGAAATATTTGGCATACACTTCATTGAAGGCTGCAAAATCTCCCATATCTGCTAAGAAGCAAGTGGTTTTTAATACTTTATCAAAAGAGGTTCCTGCTGCTTCTAATACTGCCGCAAGGTTTTTGCAAACTTGTTCTGTCTGGCCTGCAATATCACTTACTTCTACTTCATTGGATGCAGGATTGATTGCGATTTGTCCTGCAGAATAAAAAATACCATTGTGTACATATCCTTGAGAATATGGCCCTAATGCTTTTGGTGCTTTTTCTGTTGCTACTACTTTCATTCTATTCTTCTCCTTTTTTATAGATTTCTTACCATTCCACTTCTTGTCCAAATCCATTTGCCATTGCACTGTCATATAATTTTTGTGCAACACATATATCAAAAAGTCCCATTCCTACAGATTTGAAATAGGTTGTTTTCTTCGCGAGTTCATCTGCGTCTGTGCCAGCTGCTAGCAAATCATGCATGAGTTTTACTCTGTCCATGGTAAGAATTCCTGCTTCCAAAGGCTGGCTCAGATCCCCACTTTCTTCACAGGCGTATTCCAATTCTACATAAACATTATCTACCAAATCAAAAATCACATCTGGGATTTCTCTCATGGTCGGAGTATAAGAACCAATGGCAATGATACATTTGCCTTCCAAAAGTGCCTTGTCATTTGGAAGAACTGCTTTCTCTGCTGGCGTTGCCGTGCAGATAATCTCACTGTTTTTTATCAATTCTTCTACCGTCTCGCATTGTACTACCGCTACTTTTGGATTATCGATAGTTTTTTCCAAACGAGCCAAATACTCTGTCAAATCACGGTCACTGTGGTTATACACATAGACGGTGTGAATGTCTCTTGCAGCGCAAGCATAAAGTGCCAGATGGAAACCTTGCACTCCTGCACCGATAATACCAACTGTATGACAATCTTTTCTAGAAAGGTGTCTGATTCCCACACCTCCCACAGCGCCTGTACGGAATGCTGTCACCGTCTGCCCATCCATGACGGACAATGTTTTCCCGGTTTCCAAATCATTGAGTATCACTAATCCATCAATGGATGGCAATCCTAGCTTGGAGTTTTCCGGGAATATGGTAAGCATCTTTGTTCCAAGACTTTTTTCTGTATAACATGGCATGTAAATGAGTGTTTTATTGTTATGACACACCGTAGGTCTTGGTGGCATATAGAATTCGCCAGCCTCAAAGATACGGTATGCCTCTTCAATCTGGTCCATCATGGAGTTTAACTCCACAGATTTTGTAATATCCTTTTTGTTTAAAATGAGCATATAATGCCTCCTTTTGCAAAACGTTCAACAGTGTCTTAGTCTTCAAAAGCCTCTTTTACTTTATCCATAAAACCTTTTTTCTTGCCCTTTTTATCAGCTTCTGCTTCTTTTCCCTGATTCAAAGAATTCCCGGTAAGTTCATCAAATCTGCGAAGTGCTTCCTTGGCCTCTGCACTTAGTTTTTCAGGAGTCTGAATCACCAATGTTACGTAATGGTCTCCGCGAATACTCTTGTTGCGGATAGATGGTACTCCCTTGCCTTTTAAACGCACTTTTGTATCGGTCTTCGTACCAGGTGCCACGCTATAAAGCACATCTCCGTCTACCGTCTGAATGCGAACATCTGCTCCCAACGTAGCCTGCGCAAAGGTAATTGGTGCAGTTGAGAAAATATGCATATCTTGACGTCCAAATACAGGGTGTCTGGATACGGTTACTTCTACTAACAAGTCACCTCTTGGACCTCCATTGATGCCTGGTTCCCCTTTTTCACGGATACGAACGCTCTGTCCGTTATCAATACCTGCCGGAATCGATACAGAAATTTTCTTTCTCACAGATTTGTAACCTGTACCGCCACAGTCAGAACATTTGTCTTTAATCACCTTTCCAGAACCGTGACATTCAGGACATGTCTGCACGTTTTGCACTGTTCCAAAGAAGGATTGCTGCGTGTAAACAACCTGACCTCTACCACCACATTTTGAACATGTTTCCGGTGCAGTTCCTGGTTTTGCGCCAGAACCATTACATGTTTCACATGGTTCTTTTAAGACCACATCCAATTCTTTTTCACAGCCGAATACTGCTTCTTCAAATGTAATACGAATTCCTTTACGGATGCTGGCTCCCTGCATTGGTCCATTATTTGCACGACCGCGTCTGGAACCGCCTCCAAAGAAATCTCCAAAAATATCTCCGAAAATGTCGCTAAAGTCCATACTGTTAAAATCAAAACCGCCGAAGCCACCGGCTCCACCACCTTGTTCAAATGCAGCATGACCAAACTGGTCGTATTGACGACGTTTTTCCGGATCACTAAGTATTGCATAAGCTTCAGAAGCTTCCTTGAATCTCTTTTCCGCTTCCGTATCACCCGGATTCACGTCTGGATGATATTTCTTTGCCAAGGCTCTATATGCTTTTTTCAGTGCTGCGTCATCTGCATTCTTATCTACCCCCAGCACCTCATAATAGTCTCTTTTTGTTTCAGCCATAATTATCTGCCTCTCTATCTTTTATCTTAATACAAGGAAATTCTGCGAAACCTGGCTCTAGCCACGTTCCGCAGAACTGTCTCTTATACTTTAAATTTCTTTGTAGTCTCCGTCTACAACGTCATCTCCATTAAATCCTTCCGGAGCCGGACCTGCTTGAGGACCTGCTTGTGGGCCTGCACCTTGTGCTCCTGCTGCTGCACCTGCTTGTTCATACATCTTTGTAAATAAAGCTTGTGCGCTTGCCATTAATTTTTCTTTTCCTGCTTTTAATTCTTCTACTTGAGCATCTGTTACGTTTTCTGGTGTAGACTGTGCTAAGATGTCTTTCAATGCTTGAATGTCAGCTTCTACTGTTGCTTTTTCAGCTGCATCAATCTTGTCTCCAACTTCGCTAAGTGCTTTCTCTGTTTGGAAAATCATAGCGTCTGCATCGTTTCTCGCATCTACTGCTTCTTTACGCTTCTTGTCTTGTGCTTCGAATTCAGCAGCTTCTTTTACTGCTTTTTCGATGTCCGCATCTGACATATTGGAACCTGCTGTAATTGTAATGTGTTGTTCTTTTCCTGTTCCCAAGTCTTTTGCAGATACATTAACAATACCATTTGCATCGATATCGAATGTTACCTCGATTTGTGGAATTCCACGTGGTGCCGGAGCAATTCCGTCAAGTCTAAATTGACCGAGAGATTTATTATCTCTTGCAAATTGTCTTTCACCTTGAACAACGTTAATATCTACTGCTGACTGATTATCAGCTGCTGTAGAGAAGATTTGGCTCTTCTTGGTAGGGATTGTTGTATTTCTTTCAATCAATCTTGTGGCAATTCCACCCATTGTTTCAATAGATAATGAAAGTGGAGTTACGTCAAGTAACAAGATATCGCCTGCGCCAGCATCTCCTGCTAATTTACCACCTTGAACTGATGCACCCAAAGCAACACATTCATCTGGGTTTAATGATTTGCTTGGTTCTTTTCCTGTCAATTGTTTTACTTTGTCCTGTACAGCTGGGATACGTGTTGAACCACCAACTAATAATACCTGACCAAGTTCTGAAGCAGAAAGTCCTGCATCTGAAAGTGCTCTTGTTACAGGTTCTGCTGTTTTTTCTACTAAATCATGTGTCAATTCATCAAATTTTGCTCTTGTAAGGTTCATATCCAAGTGAAGTGGACCTGAAGCGTTCATGCTGATGAATGGCAAGTTAATGTTTGTTGTTGTTGCAGAAGAAAGTTCTTTTTTCGCTTTTTCTGCCGCTTCTTTTACTCTCTGAAGAGCCATCTTATCTGCTGATAAATCTACGCCATTTGCAGCTTTGAAATCTGCCACAATGTAATCTACGATTTTTTGGTCGAAGTCGTCTCCACCAAGTCTGTTGTTACCTGCTGTAGATAATACTTCGATAACACCGTCACCAATTTCGATGATAGATACGTCGAATGTACCACCACCTAAGTCATATACCATGATTTTTTGTTCTTTTTCGTTATCAAGACCATAAGCAAGTGCTGCTGCTGTTGGTTCGTTGATGATACGTTTTACATCAAGACCTGCGATTCTACCAGCGTCTTTTGTTGCTTGGCGCTGTGCATCGTTGAAGTAAGCTGGTACAGTAATAACTGCTTCTGTTACTTTTTCTCCTAAATATCCTTCTGCATCTGCTTTCAATTTTTGAAGAATCATTGCTGAAATTTCTTGTGGAGAGTATTTTTTGTCATCAATTGCTACTTTGTAATCTGATCCCATTTCTCTCTTGATAGATGAAATTGTCTTTTCAGCGTTTGTTACTGCCTGACGTTTTGCAGGTTCACCTACTAAACGTTCTCCTGTTTTTGTAAATGCAACTACAGATGGTGTTGTTCTTGCTCCTTCTGTGTTTGCGATAACTGTTGGCTGTCCACCTTCCATAACGGCTACACAGCTGTTTGTTGTTCCTAAGTCAATACCAATAATTTTTCCCATGATTTTTATCCTCCTATTTTTTAATTTGCCACTTTTACCATACTGTATCTTACCACTGCATCATGATAAGTATACCCTTTTTGGAATTCTTCCACGATGATGTTCTCTCCAACGGTTTCATCATCCACATGCATCACTGCGTTGTGTAAATCTGGATTGAATTCCTGTCCTACTGCTTCAATTGGTTTTACACCGATGGTTTCAAACATGGTTAAGATTTGTTTGTAAACCATTTCCATTCCTTTCACGAAGGAATCTTCTTTGTCCTCTTCAGCCACTGTAGAAAAACCTCTTTCGAAGTTGTCTACGATTGGCAATAATTTTTCGATAACACTCTTTGCACCGATTTCATACATGGCTGACTTTTCTTTTTCTGTACGTTTTCGGAAGTTATCAAACTCTGCCATCTGTCTTGTTACCCGGTCTGTAAGTTCTTCAATTTTTTCATCTTTTGGATCTTTCTTTGCCTTACGACCGAATATTTTTTTCTTTTCTTCTTTTGTTTCTTCAGAGTCATCTGCATTGTCTTCGCTGTTGTCCTTCTCTGCTTCTGCCTCTGTTTCCTGTGCTACCTCTTCTGTTTCTACATCTACCGTTTCTTCCATGACTTCCTCTGCGGTTTCTCCCATGGCTTCTACAGGTTCTGCTGTAACTTCAGATGCAACTTCTTGATTCATTTCTTTTTCCAATGGAACTATCCACCTTTCTAATGTTCTTTATGGAATATTTCATCCAATTCATTCATTAAAGTTTTCAAAGTTTTCATTACATGCTCGTAATCCATTCGCTTCGGTCCGATAATACCTATGGTTCCCTGCATGCCTTCACCCAATTCGTAGGCGGCAGTAACCACACTGCAATCTTTCATAGACGTTACTGGTGCTTCATTTCCAATGTAAACTTGAATGCCCTTGTTCTCTTCTTTGGAAAGAGTCTCTGTTACAATCTCCTGAAGAAGCTGTTTCTCTTCAAATGCATTGATAATCTCTTTTGCACTCTGGCTATCGCTTAACTCCGGATATTTAAATACATTTGTTGCACCACTGGTATAAATCTCCATATCATTGTCAACTTGAATGGTAGTGGCTACTGCATCAAGTACATCGCCAATCACTTCGCTGTGGCTTCCTGCCTGCTCTTTTAATCTTGCTATCATGCCAAGATTAATTTCTTCAACAGACATGCCGTTCAAAGCGGTGTTGAGTAACATATTGAGCTTTAACAATGTCTCATTGCTCAGTGCTTCCTCAACCGTTACAATCTTGTTCTTAATGATGTTTCCTTCCATTACAATGACTGCAATGATTTGGTTGTCGTCTACTTGAGATAACTGAATAAATTTTAATTTGTTTCGATTATAAGTTGGAGCGGAAACCATCGTCGCATAATTGGTGCTGGATGCCAGAACCTTAGCTGCCTGCTTTAAGATTTGATCCATCTTGTCAGCCTTTTGAAGCATCTGCTCCCGCATCTCTGTGACTTCCTGCTCTTTCTCTTCCATCAGCATATCTACGTACCATCTGTATCCTTTATCGGAAGGAATACGTCCTGCTGATGTATGAGGCTGAATAATGTATCCCAAATCTTCCAAGTCTGCCATCTCATTTCGAATGGTCGCGGAGCTAAGATTCAAGTCCGTATATTTCGAAATGGTTCTGGACCCAACCGGTTCGCCAGTTTCCAAATAAGTTTTGATGATGGTATGCAAAATCTTCTTTTTGCGTTCATCAAGTGTTTGATTTAGTTCCATGTCAACCTCCTTTTCGTTTATTAGCACTCTTTTGTTTTGAGTGCTAACATCTTCGATTATTAAGATAACACCATGTTTTTCGTTTGTCAACCATGTTTATAGTTTTTTTAGATTTCTTGTGTTTTACTAAAGCAAATTGGGATTTGGGGAGAAGATTTGTGCTTTTCTTGCCCAACGTTTGGGCAAGATTGCAGGCAATTGACAACGCAAGTTGCAGTTTTTCTCGAGTTTGGAGGATAAAATCATCTAGATATCTCGGAAATCATAAAACTATCTGCCGAGATTTAGGGGTTTTAGCATGGTTTGAAAAATCGCAGCATCTATATCTACACAATATAACAAATATATATGCCGAAAATTCTTAATTAAGCTACTTGCGTTTGTTTAATAGCATATAGAATAGGCCAAAACAGCCCATCTATACGCTAGAATCTTACAAATTGCTTGATTTATATGAATTTCTGGCATATATAATTGCCAAGAATCGAAAATCTATATGCTTCACTTTAGAATATTAAAAAATTACTGGTTGATTTTAGCAGATAAAACTTTTAAAAAGTAAAAAAATAGCCGTTGGACAATTCAAATCTGTAGATAACGGAAGATATTGACTTCAATTTTGTCAAATCACGGCACTTTTACGGTGATAATGCAAATTGTTGAAAATAAAACCGT
>JAZQBW010000054.1:0-7657 GCA_045545895.1 Faecalimonas sp. | reverse complement strand
ATTCTGGTCCACCAAGAATAGCAAATCCAAAACCAGGAAGTTCTCCATCTACTAAGAAATCATCAACTTTTAATTTGATTTTTGTCGTTTTACCTTTATCTGCATATAAAACTTTTCTCAATGTACCATCGCCAACTGAACCAGTATATGCATGATTAAAGAATGCAACTTCAATCGCTTCACTCCAATTACCACCCAATGTGGCGATTTCCATATCCATGCAAAGATATGTGGTTTTCTTTGCTTCTTCTGGATCACCAAAGGTTACTTTATGTCCGTCATATCTAAAGCCGTTTGTAATTGTAACTACTCCATCTTCATATGATGCCGCTCCCGAACCATTTGCAAAAGAATATCCTGCATTCGTTCCGTTTGTCCAAACAGCATTACTTAAATCAATCGCCTCGTTCTTAGCGCCTTCTAAACGTACATTAGTAAGTGTAATAGTTGTTCTATTCGGTGTATTTCCATCAGAAAGTTTTGCATCCCATTCTGGTCCACCTAAAATAGCAAAACCAAATCCCGGGAATTCTCCGTCTACTAAGAAGTCGTCTAATTTCAATCTTACTTCTGTTGTAGCGCCCTTATCTGCATATAAAACTTTTCTCAATGTACCATCGCCAACCGAACCATTATATGAATGATTGAAGAATGCAACCTCAATTGCATCTGTCCAGTTGCCACCTGAAGTAGTAATTCCCATATCCATACATAGATATGTGGTGTTCTTTGCATCTTCTGGGTTACCAAAAGTCACTTTGTGTCCGTCAAATCGGAATCCGTTTGAAATTGTAACCACTCCGTTATAATAATCTGCAACACCTGAATCATTAGCATTAGCAAATCCCGCAGCCTTGCCTTTTGTCCAAGTAGCAGTACTTAAGTCTATCTTGTTCGTTCCATCACCTTCAATTTGAACGTTAGTAATGATAATCGTTGTTCTATCCGGCGTAAAGCCATCTGCAAGTTTTGCATCCCATGTCGGTCCACCAAAGAGAACAAATCCAAATCCCGGTAATTCTCCATTCACAAGCAAATCATCTAATCTTAATCTAACCCGCTGGGTTACTCCTGCTTTAAAAACAACTCTGTCTTTACAATTGTTAATATCTCCTTCGAATGCATGAGAAACAAATGACACTTCAATATCATCTGTCCAATTACCTCCGGTTGTGTCGATTCCCATATCTAAGCACAAATATGGACCTGTATATTTCGGCACTAGGGTAATGTTTCGAATATAGAATCCCTCATACGAATTTAACAAGAATATCGCCTTAAGATTGCCTTCTGCATCCCTTGGTATATCATCAAAGAATATCTCAATCTCTGTCCATTCATTCGTACTTGGATAGCGTCCTTTTTCTCCTTCATCCCACCAATTCGGATAAAAGCCTGTCCAGAAGTCTCCGCCGGTTCTGCCTTCTTGACTTGGTATACCGTCTGTCTTAAACTCAAATTTGATTGACTCTATGTTAGTATACTTAATAATATTCTCAACATACTGTTTGTTGAAGATAAATCCTCTACCGTCATTTTCATCTGCATTTTTGTTGATAAGGTGGAACGCCTGTAAATCCTCATCCCATACTACTGAGTTGACTGGACTTAATGGTTCGAAGAAAAATTCAAATTCTTTACCTTTAATCGGTTTGCTGTATTTGTCAGCCGGTGTTTCCAATACATTGATTGCAAATGTAGTAGAACGTACTACGGTTCCAGCATTCGATGTATATTCAGCAACGTAATGTGTTGTACCATACTTGGCGGCATAAGCAACTCCATTTTTAACTGTTGCCGCACCTTCCACGTCATCATCCATTGGTTTCTCAACATACTTAACAGACGCGTTCTCTTTTTTGACCGGTACATCTTTATCAAAAATTGAAATGCCCAAATCAACTTTAGCCGGCCACTCTCCACCTGTACCATTCAGATAAATATCATAAACTTTATCAGATACTTCTATAGATGTAGAGGCATCAATCACATGGACTTCCAACGATGTTTCGATCATATTACCACGCCACTTTGCTTCTACGCATACTGTGCCTTCTCCCTCTTTAGAAGATGTGATCACACCATTTTCATCAACTTCAATTACTTTTCCTTTATTGGAATAATTGTATTTTACATCTGTATACACATTTCCATTGTAGGATAAAATTGGCTGTAAGGTGTATGTGCCACCTATGTCCATTATCAAATTGTCTGCTTCACCCAGTTCAATTACAGGAACATATTTGTTATCTGTAACGACAATATCACATGACAATTCCTTGCCATCTATGTATGCAAAAACTTCAGTATTTCCTTTCTTCCTTCCGCATACAACGCCATCCTTAACAGTAGCAATATCCTTATCCTTTGATTTCCATTCAATCTCTTCACCTTCTGTTCCCTGAAGTTTCAATGAATAGGTCTCATATTTTTCAATTGTCACTGTATCCTCTTGGAAAAACACTCCATTCACTTGTTGTTTATTTCCACAACCATTCAATAAAACCATGAACATAGCTGTAAATAACAAAGCAAAAAGCTTTCCAAAATTTTTCTTACGTCGTAGGTTCATTACCTGCCCCTCCTTTTGACACTTATTCATAGTTACATCTTAACAAAATATGCTACTTTTTGTATTGTTTGAAAATCTTAATAACTTGAACGAAAATTCCAAACATGAAAAGTGCGACTCGAAACACTCGAGTCGCACCCTTTATTTATTATTTTTATTCTGTTTTAGAATACTACTAATGCAGCTTCGCCTGCTCCAAGTGTAATGTTTGTACTACTTGTTGCCTCTGTTGTATTTCCTTCATGAATTACCGTTGCTGCTACACCAGAACCAACGTTCACGGTTACTGCGTTCGCCTGATTTACATTGTAGTTTACAATGTAAAGTGCGTGCTTTGTTTCTTCTCCTTCTTTAAACTCAAAGCATCCGGTAAGTATACCATATGTGGTCTCATTGCAAGTTACCTTTGCACCTTCGTAACCATTAGAGTGAACTGTCATTGAGTAATCACCAAGAGGATCCCGAGGGATAAACCCCCATAGATTATATTCACTTATGTTCTCAACCGCCTCCGTTGTGGCATATCCACTTGTCGCCATAATACCCTCGTGGGTTGCATTCATCAAAATATGATCCACAGCTGTAAGTTGTTTATTCACATCAAGTGCCCACTGATAATACGCTGCATTTTCTTTAATATTCGCATTTCCTTCATGATCAAGCAAACCCATTGGTGAATTGTGGAAGACCGAATTTGTTGGTTGCATCAGCGAAAAATATTGTATTCCTTTTGCTCCAAATGCCAAGCCCATATTTGCACTCCACTTAAATTTACCTTCCGTAAGAGGATACTCATCTGGCTGCAGTTCAAAGGAATCACCTGCCTGAACAAATGTCCAGAGTGGATTTCCTGACTCCTTAGCTACATAATTGTTTAAAGCAAGATGTTGAAAATAATCAGAACCATCTACTGCAGATCCTTTATCCGGTACATCGACGTGCTCACCGAAGAACGGATAATAGGTAGCACTTAAAACGGAACCTTGGTAACCAGATTCATTCAAAAATCCTCTTAGATAATCCACGTATTGTGCATATTTACCGCCTGTATGACGAGCGCAATATCCCAACGAGTTAGAATATCCAAACAACTTCTCTCCATCAACTGTCGTACTATTTACCGCTTGTGCAAGATTCAAATATTCGCTATATCTCGCAGCTTTCGGATTCGATTCAAAATAACTTGGCGGATAACTGTCGGTAGCCGGCTCATCTACGATATACAATCCTCCAAAGGATTGATAATCTTTGTAATTTCCAATCGCCTCCGGTAAATATGCCTGTATTGTTTCAACTGATTCCGTACGCATATCAATCAATCGTTGATCCGGCACTGTCATCTTTAAGCCATATTTTTGAGCCAATGTCAATTGTTCATAAGTATAGTAACGATTCACAGGAACATCTGAATATGAATGCTCGCCTCCGTTTTCTATGATGAGCGTAATTCCAAGTTTTTGAATCTTTTGATATGCCTCATCCTTTATTTGATTGCCTGTAGGTCCAGCAAATCCAACAATTGGCATCTTATCGGATGTATCCTCTTCGTGTATATCCAAAATCATTTCACGAAGTGTAACAACATCTACGTTCTTCATAGTGTCTGTATTTGTATCAACGATAAACTCACCATTGTCATCAACTGCATAATCACCATCCACATCGTAGGCACGTTTTTCACATTTGTATTCGGCCTTTATATCTATATTGCTTTTTACCTTTTTAACTAATCTTACCAGGTCAGCCGCACCAATCACATTGTTATCGCCCAACTTGGTATCT
This sequence comes from Faecalimonas sp., assembly GCA_045545895.1. Taxonomy (GTDB): domain Bacteria; phylum Bacillota; class Clostridia; order Lachnospirales; family Lachnospiraceae; genus Faecalimonas. The sequence goes on along the minus strand of JAZQBW010000054.1, from coordinate 3,303 downwards.
CCAGAGCGATATAAAACTACTTCTTGATTATAACCTGATACACCATCATTAAATTTAATCTTATAATCTCCTGCAACTGTGATTGTATCTCCATCTTCAACACTCATATCTACCCAAGTTTCCACATCGTCTACAATGTTCTTCTTTTGCATTGTAATGACTTCGCTTGGAATAACATATGCACTGACGTCCAAATCATGATAGAGGTCAGAAAGTGTCCTATCAGTCACCCCAAGTGTCGCCGGACGTTCTACACCCTCTTCTGGCATAGGACTAAATACCATAGTATCACTCATTTCACTCGCCAGATTAGTCATAACAATCGGTGCGTTGCCGTATAAAATACCGTCAAAATACATCCAAACAAGTACGTTATTGCCGCATTGAGTAATGTCAACTTGCCACAAATACTCTCTGTCATAGAAACTGAAATTATCAATGCCCAATGTATCTGCTGTAAGTGTAAAATGATCTGAACTTGAAGAAGTTGCATCATTGTTAACTTTGTAAAGTTTCATGGTGTCACCAACAAAGTCAATTCTTAGTCCATACCATGTCTTTCCTTCTGCTTTAAGACCACCCCAACAGAATATGTATTTACCATCCTTGCTAGCTCCCGGACCTGCGAATTTCACATTTTCTTTTAACGATGTATTTAGTAATGTTTCAACATTCGGATGAGAAACATCTCCTTTCAATTCGTTATTACCTAAAATGTTATCGCTATAGATACCTGCATTCCAATCCCCAAAGTGAATTTCTTTTAATCCAGTTGGTTTTGCGATGGAGGAATGTGCTTCTAGCGTACCTTTGTAAAGCGACATATAGTTTCCGAGAGGATAACTATCATCTGTACAAACTAGCGTAAAATAATCTCCTACCATTTTGTCATTTACCCAAACACCAACCTTAGCAGATGCGGTACTATAATCTGTAATTGCAACTTTGAGATTGAACTTGGTGTTTGCAAAAGAATTAAGTCCAAATGTTTCTGCTGAGAACACCTTGGTAGTCATAAGATATTCAGCCGACACACCTGCCTTTTCAAGCGTTAAATCTCCGTTTGCATTTACACCGATTATAAGACCAGTATAATCTGCAGCACCCGCATAGCGAATATCTGAATCTGCCTGCATGGTTATATCACCACTAAACAAAGTGTTGTCCATCACTTTACTTGTTGTCAATGTACCAACCTCACGTGTTGTGTACTGACCTATACAGGTAATTCCAAAATCTTCCCACGTCAAATCATTAAGTCCTGTTGGTACCGGTGTACCGTTTGTATAAGACGGGTCGATAGCGCCTGTGTACAATGACAAACGTGTCCCCATATTACCGTCATATAGTTCAAGCGCTTCCCCGACCAATTGGTTGTTCACCCATATTCTAACTGTTGCAGAGGTCTCTGCGTATTCTGTCACTGCTATCTTAAGATTAAATTTAGTGTCAGCAAAGGTTTCCAGTCCGTATGTATCTGCCGTAAACTCTTTTCCCTGTCCGAGATAATTCGACCATACGCCTGCAGTTGATAACTTCAGTGCACCGCCATCTGTTACGGCAATGATAAGTGCTTGGTTATCTAGTTCCCCGAGGTATCGAATATCAGAACCTGCCTGCATAATGATATTGCCATTAAACAAACTATTGTTAATCTCTTTGCCGTCTATAAGTTGTCCATACACACTTGATTGTTGCCCATTACAAGGAATGCCAAAGTCAGACCAAGTAAGTTCGTGTAATATATAATCTGGTTCAACGGTGCCTGTGCACAGTGACATATAGGTTCCAAGTAAATTAGCCTCCTCATATGAAGTAAGTTCAAATGTTTCTCCTACCATTTGGTCATTCACCCAAACCCTAACTGTCGCAGATTGGGTGCTATACTCTGTTACTGCAATCTTAAGATTAAACCTAGTATTTATGAAAGAATCTAGACCAAATGTTTTTGCCAGAAACTCTGTTTCATTCTGAAAATATTCAGAAGAAATATTAATGGTTTCTAACGTCAAATTACCACTGGCGTTTACACCAATTTCCAGCCCCGTATAATCGCGTCCTCCTATATATCGAATCTCAGAGCCTGCCTGCATGGTAATGTCGCCGTTGAATAGACTATTATTAATCTCTTTTCCAGCTACAAGCTGTCCATACACACTTGTTTGCGGTTTAGAACAAGAGATATCAAAATCTGCCCAAGTGAGCTCGTGTAATACATAATCTGGTTCAACAGTTCCTGTATATAATGATAATCGAGTTCCCATAGCCTGACCACTATCTGCTTTAATCTCAAAAGCTTCTCCTACCAACTGATCATTTACTAAAACTTTAAACGTTGCAGCTTCGGTAGTGTAATCTGTAATTGCAATTTTAAGATTAAATCTGGTGCCAACAAAGGTTTTCAACCCAAATAAATCTGCTGTAAATTCTTTTCCTTCCGTCAAATATTCTGACCATCCGCCTGCAGTTGATAACTTCAGTAAACCACCATCTGTTACAGCGATAATAAGTCCTGTGTTATCTGCCGAGCCCGCATATCGGATATCAGAACCAGCCTGCATAGTAATATCACCGTTAAACAAGCTGTTATTCATCTCTTTGCCGGTCACAAGTTGTCCGTACACACTTGTCTGTGGTTTTGAGCAAGAAATTTCAAAGTCCGACCAAGTGAGTTCGTGTAATTCAGTTTCATCTGATGCTTCGTGTGGTTCGATTGTTCCTTCAAATAATGACAAACGCGTTCCAAGCGGAGGTTCTGTCGAAACATTACGAGATATTTCAAATTTTTCTTCTACTAATTGGTTATTTACCCATATCCTTACCTTCGCTGATACATCTGTAAACTCTGTCACTTCAATCTTAAGATTGAATCTAGTGCCGGCAAAGGTTCCCAAATCAAATGTTGTCGCTGCATATTCTTTTCCATGTTGAAGAGTGCTAGACCATGAAGCCGCTGTTGATAATTGCAAATTACCGCTATCTGTTACGGTAATTATTAATCCCGTGTGTTCCTGCGAACCTAAATATCGAATATTAGAATTCGCCTGCATGGTAATGTCACCATTAAACAAACTGTTATTTATTTTTTTATAAGAAACAAGTGTTCCTCTTGTAGTTGATACCTCATCACAAGGAATACCAAAGTCTGACCATGTAAGTTCGTGTAATGCATAATCTGGCACAATGGTTCCGGATTGTAATGACATATGTCTTCCAAGTTTATAATCAGCGTTCGTATAATAAATCTTAAATTGGTCTCCCACTATTTGGTCATTAACGTAGACTTTAAACAATGCAGAATCT
>JAZQBW010000053.1:0-15337 GCA_045545895.1 Faecalimonas sp. | reverse complement strand
TTTATCTCCCCTTAAAAAAATGCATAATAATCCCTTTTTGCATTATTATACAATTATACAAAAAGTCCGCAAATAACGCAAGGGGTTTCCACCAATTTACACTTTAAGGCTTTCATTTCCGTCTCATACATGATACAATTTTGTTGTTGTCGCACCAATATCCAGGCAACTGGAAGGAGGTGAATTCGAATGGACATTCTTATATCACTGGGAATCTCTATCATGGCAGGTGTAGCCGCTCACTATATTTGCAAATGGTTAGATAGAGGGGATTGAGACAACTAGCCTACCGGTTTAAGCCACCGTTAACGGAATAGAAAAACCCAGTAGCCGCTACTACTGGGTTTTTCGTAATCCGAATGGATATCTTATATCATTTATCTAGGCTCGTAATTTTTAATATCATTTGCCTAGGCACAGTATAGCATATGCAAAATTGAAATGCAATATGTGTTTTTGAATTCCATTGTGTCCCTTTTAATGAGGCCGAAATCCTTTCCCTCTCACCTCACTAGACTCCATAATTACTAAAAAAGCTTCATCATCTATCTCCTTCACTGCCTTCTGTATTACATGCATTTGCTTGTTACTACAGGCGCACATCACTACCTGCTTCTCCTCCTTGGAATAGCTCCCCACGCCTCTTAAGAGTGTGGCTCCTCGCTCTGCCAACTCATAGATTTTATCCGCCACTTCCTGTCCATGTTCTGTTACAATCAGTGTCATCTTGCCTGCATTCACCCCATACATTGCTTTATCCACCACCACTGACAAAATGTAACTACCAATAAGTCCATAAATAATACTTTCAATATTTCCGTTTCTTAAAATGCCACCTATGATAATGACGGCAAAATCAAAGGTGATAATGATTCTACCAAGAGAAAGATGTGGTTTCCATTTCCGTATTGCCATAAAAATAAAATCAGCACCTCCGGTAGAAGTGTCCCTAGTGTAAAGAAGTGCGTACCCCATTCCTGCGAAAATCCCGATGCAGATACTTGCCAAAATCAACTCTCCCTGATAAACCGGTAATAATGGCGCAATCTGGTCAATCATAAAATTTGAAATTAGCATAGTCTTTACAGATTTCCAAAAAAATCTTTTCCCCAGCAACCGATAGCAAACAAGCACAATGGGTATGTTTAGAAGAATAGTCATGATTCCAATAGGAATATGAAAAAAATGGTAAAATAGAACTGCAATTCCGGACACTCCCGCAACCGGAAATCCGGATGCCACCGCAAAATTGTAGACTCCAATCGATATTAAGAGTCCTCCCAAAACATCTGCGCCCACATCTATGACAATCTCTTTTATCTTTTTCCAATTCATATGATACTACCCTTTCTGGTCTTGTTTGAAGTATAAGTATTCTTTACTATTTGAGCGAGATTATACTTGTTTTTATAAATTTGGAGTTGGGGAGGTGATTGCCATGGTTTTGGGCAAAGCAAGCACTATTTCGTTGCATGCGCCCAAGCATTGGGCGAGAATACTTGCTTTTCTGCTTTGTCGCCCAAAGATTAAGCATAAACCCTTATTTTCGTTTTGCCACCCAAAGATGGGGCATAAAATCAGCAAGTGTTTTCACTAAGTTAGGCAACATACTATAAAAATAGGTTTTATACCTAGACATTAGGTCTCACAGATAAAATATAAGTATATTACCTAAACATTTCTAGGCATTTAGGCAAATGGTATGATTTTGATACAAACTAGCCTAAAATAATAAAATTTCATACATGTTTGTCGGCTATATTAGGTGTGATATTACAAAAATATTTTTATTACCTAAACCATAGGTATGGGCAACAAAAAATAAGCTATATGCCTAAATACAATGGATGTAGAGTCACAATCATATATGCTCCAGCTATGAAACTCTTCTCCACAAATCCCTATTTACTGAAACAACTTCCATCTTGTTCACCAGTAGCCTCCATTGCAAAGACCCATGGTTGACAGCATCCAAAACATCACCTATACTACAATGGCAAGATACAAACAAGGGGGAATTTTGCCATGCAGATTGTATTTTTAGATGTAAAAACAATTGGAGAAGACATTGATTTGTCCAAATATGATGCCCTTGGCCAAGTGATAAAATATGATTTTTCATCACCGGAACAAATACCAGAGCGTGTCAAGGATGCTGATGTCATCATTTTAAATAAAGCACCAATCAACGAGGAAACCATTGGCTCAGCCAGAAATCTGAAACTCGTGTGTGTAACAGCTACAGGCACCAACAATTTGGACAAAGAGTATTTGGCAAAACAAGGTATCCAATGGAGAAATGTTGCCGGCTACTCCACAGAATCTGTGGCACAACACACATTTGCATTATTATTTTATTTGGTAGAAAAATTGAGTTACTACGATTCCTATGTGAAAGAAGAACGCTATGTCAACGATAGAATTTTCACCCATTTTGCAGAGCATTTCCATCAGATCTGCGGTAAAACATGGGGAATTATTGGACTAGGAAATATTGGGCGCCGGGTAGCTGATATCGCAAAAGTCTTTGGTGCAAATGTGATTTATTACTCCACAAGTGGCAAAAACAATCAAGAGGGTTATACGCGTGTCGACCTTGATACTCTCCTTAGAACCTCTGATATCGTTTCCGTCCACGCACCGCTGAATGAAGCGACTGAAGGTTTGATGAACAAGGAGGTTTTCTCCAAAATGAAACCAACTTCCATCTTCCTAAATCTGGGTCGCGGCGCCATTGTAGTAGAACAGGATTTGGCAGATGCACTAAATAGCGGACAGATTGCGGCCGCCGGACTGGATGTGTTATCCGTAGAGCCAATGAGCCCTGACAATCCTTTGATTTCCATCAAAGATAGCAGGCGACTTTTCATCACCCCTCACATTGCCTGGGCAAGCGTGGAAGCCAGAACCAATTTAATGAATATTATTTTCGGACAAATAAAAGAATGGGAGCGCACAATCTAATGCGTTCCCATTTGCTATTTACTCTTCTTCAAAAACGTCTTCTTCTATCTTTGCACCACATTTCGGGCAAAACGTTGCATTTGTTTCTACATGAGCCTTACATTTCGGACATACATCTAACCCTTTCAGTTCAGCCACCTGTTTTTTGTATTCTTCAATAGAAGTTTCTCTTTCTTTGATTGCTTCACAAAATTCTACAAACTCAGCGTCAACTTCTTTTCCTTTTTGATAGCGTTCATACACCATCTTACCAATATCCTGAAAATCACGCTCATTATTACGTTCCATCACACGAATTTGGCTCTTAAGTTTCTGAACTTCTACGGTCTCTCCCGTCTTCTTTGCTACAACTTCTACTGCCTCTTCCGTCTTCTTTGCTACTACCTCTGCTTTTTCCGAAATTGTCTTTCCAAGACTTTCTAAATTCTCCTTTAAACTTCCAAAAAAATCTGCCATATTATCTTTCTCCTTTCGCATTTTTAAAGCCGTCTCAATTCTTCAAACACTTGATACAAATTGAGTCGTCCATATCCCCATGTACGGTTAGGATAGGTGTCATCCTCATTTCTTTCTGTTCCCAGTGTTAATAGATTTCGAATCTGTATGGAATCAGCTGCTCCCTGCCCTAGTTGGTATACAATCCACTCCAACAGAAGTGCTGACGCTCCCGCTGTAATCCCGGCTGCGATACTGGAACCTGTACGTTCAGCAAATAGATTCCGCAAGACAGCGCCTGTTACATTTACACCTGGAGCTACAAAATTCGGCTTAATTGCTCTGTTGTTTCTAGTATATCCTCTTCCAGAAGAAATAGCAACACTATTGTCGTTTCCGTTATAAAATCCCACCGTCATTGCCGTAATGGCACTTCCTGGTTCTGTAATTGTATAATCTGGGTTGGATTCCAGAAAATATACTTCATTTTGCAAAAATTCTGTCATCGGAAGCCACATATGAAAGATTCCTTCTGCCACTTGCACTGGTGTCACTATCACTTTCCAAATTCCCTCCGTGGGATTCCGAAGACGAAAGAAAATCAGCTCTGCATTAGACCGTTCCAAAAACAATTTGTAGTCGATTGTAATTTCCGTCCCTTCAAAGACAAATCGATAATCCTGGGTCTGATTGCTTCGAACTGGAAATGTAGGTGTCCTGCCACCACTTGGAGATACTACTGTCACATTCATAATATTGGGATTTTCTGTCCATAGCTCCATGCAAAAACCACTCACTCCAGACGACACTCGAATCTCTACTTCTTTTGCATCATTCACATTTTGCGCTTGCCCAAGGTAATGATGCCTTTGATTCGCTTCATTTCCGGCACCTATCACAATGGCTCTCTGCGCCAAATTGGAATACACTTCCAAAAGGCCACTAAGCGGCGATAGACCGCTATGACCACCTTGGTTGGTTCCCAAAGCGATACAAATCACCAGTGGTAAATCCAGTTCCTCCGCCAACTGATTCAAATACTTGAGTCCCAGCATAATATCTGTTTCCTGATAACATGCTGCATCTGTGTAAATCTCATAAAAATCCTTGAGATATTGTTTCGCAGGCTTTAATTTTACCATGGCAATCGTGGCATCCGGGGCAGCCCCAATAAACTGATTTCCTTCATTGGCTCCACCTGCCGCAATACTTGCCAAAAACGTTCCATGACTCTGCTCATCTCTGCTCGGTACGACTTGAAGCGGATTGGCACTACGAAGGGCTTCGTCTATCTGTTCTCTTCTGTACTCCGTTCCATAGAAAAGCCCTCTTGGCGGTTCCCCTTCTTGTATGGTTTGATCCCAGATTCCTGCAATTCGCGTGCTCCCATCCAGGTTCCAAAACACTGGATTTTGATAATCAATCCCTGTATCGATAAATCCTATCATCACACCACTACCTTGCAAATTTAAAGTGGGATAGTTTTGCACTTGCAGAATCCCTGCCTGCGTCATAGCTTCCGTGTCGAGAAGCGTATAACATTTTGGTATCGCATTATAAGAAAACCGCTCAAATGTGAGCGGTTTCGCTAGCTCTCTTTCGATATGAACAATATTATATATAAATTCTGTTTGTTGTATGCAGGTATCTTCTGTGACTATGTTTTCAAATTCATCCATACCCAATTGATTGGATATGAAGTCATAATAATTGTTGGAGAGAATTCGTTCTCTGCATATGCTAAGTTCCGGCATGTGAAACCTCTTTTTTCTTTTATGTTATTCAGCCCATTTCTATTTGGGCATAAAAAACGCCTGCCTATCGATAACTTTTATCAATAAGCAAGCGTTTCATCTTAACCTGTAATTCTCTTCTGTCCTCGCATCGTAATCATCGGACCGCCCACGCCTTCCACGTAATCCTTTGTAATCGTAACCTGACCGATGTTATCATCCTTTGGAATCTCATACATGATATCCAGCATAAATTCTTCAATAATGGAGCGAAGTGCTCTGGCACCTGTATCCTTCTTCATAGCCTTGGCCGCAATCGCCTGAAGTGCTTCCTCATCAAATTCAAGTTTTACTTCATCTAATGCAAGAAGCTTCTGATATTGTTTCAAAATCGCATTCTTTGGCTCTTTTAAAATCTTCACAAGCATTTCTTCATTCAAGCCTTGCAGTGTAAATATCACCGGAAGACGACCGATAAATTCCGGAATCATACCAAATTTTCTGAGATCCTCCACTGTCACCTTTGAGAGCAGATTCTTCTCACCATCATACTTATCCTTTAAGTCAGCGATAAATCCCATGGAAGAATGCTTATTCAGTCGTTCCTTTATAATTTCCTCCAAATCCGGGAATGCTCCGCCACAAATAAACAAAATATTCTTTGTATTGATTGTCTCAAGCGGAACCATAGCGTTTTTGCTGTTTGCTCCAACCGGAACTTCCACATCACTTCCTTCCAGAAGTTTTAGAAGTCCTTGTTGTACGGATTCTCCGCTCACATCCCTTTGACTTGCGTTACGTTTCTTTGCAAGTTTGTCAATCTCGTCGATAAAGACAATTCCTCTCTCTGCCTTTTCTACATCATTGTCTGCTGCGGCCAAAAGTTTTGACAAGACACTTTCAATATCATCACCTATGTAGCCCGCTTCGGTAAGTGATGTGGCATCTGCAATGGCAAGAGGCACATCCAGAAGTCTTGCAAGAGTCTTAACCAAATATGTCTTTCCTGAACCTGTCGGTCCAATCATAAGCATGTTGGATTTCTCAATTTCAATATCATCCATAGTGTCCGTGGCAACCCTCTTGTAGTGATTGTATACAGCCACCGCCATGGCTTTTTTTGCATGCTCCTGGCCAATCACATAATCATCTAATTGAGCTTTAATCTTATGTGGTGCCGGAATATCCTTAATATTGATTGCCGGTTCTTTCTTTTCACTCGGTTTTTTCTTCTTCACACGTTGCTGTTTTGGAAAAATAGAATCCAAATCTGACATATTGAAAAACTGTATTCCCGGCGTATTCATGAGCTTACTAAGATCAAACTGCGGATTGTTCATTGCTTCAAAGCTTTTATTCATACAATCCGGACAAACACTAATATTATTCGGAAGGTCGATTAACTTTCCTGTTACACTTTCTGGTCTATGACACAAAAAGCAATATTTCTCATAGCCTTCGTCATCGGATATGGTTTCTTCCACATTTTCTACGATATCGGTTTTTCTTTCTTCATTTTCATTTATTTCTCTAAAATCCAATTTATCTGACATAATTATTCCCCTTTATGTTTTCCATACGGAATAATTATAGCCCAGAAATCTCTGGGCTACAAGTAAAGTTTTTATAAACCGTCCACATATTCTTCCGCGAACTTAGAAGCAACCGCCCCATCTGCCACTGCCGTCACAATCTGTCGTAGCGGCTTCTGGCGCATATCGCCAACAGCAAACACGCCTGGAATATTTGTTTTAGTAGTCTCATCTGCAAGCACATAGCCAGCCTCATCAAGGTCAACTTGTCCTTTGATCAAGTCTGTGTTTGGAATATTTCCAATAGCAACGAAGATACCATCACATGGCACCTGTCGAACGGAATCATCCTTGCGGCTCTTTACCTTCACGCCGGTTACGAATTGTTCTGCTTCTATCTCCACTACTTCGCTACTCCAGATGAATTCAATATTTTCTGTCTTTTCCAGAGCTTCCATATAAGTCTTGGATGCACGTAGTTCATCTCTTCTGTGTACCAGATATACTTTCTCACAGATTTTTGCAAGGAAAATGGCATCTGCAACTGCAGTATTTCCACCACCTACGATAACAACCGTCTTCCCTCTATAGAAGGAACCATCGCAGGTTGCGCAATAGGAAACGCCTCTGCCTCTGAGCATTTGTTCATTTGGAACACCCAATTCTCTCGGAAATGCTCCTGTGGCAAGAATGACTGTTTTTGCTTCGAATGTATCCTTTCTTGTATGCACCAGTTTTGGATTCGCATTTAAATCCACACTCTTTACTTCTGCAAGTTTGGATTTTACACCGAAACGTTCTGCGCCTTGTTTCATTTGAACACCTAGTTCAAATCCATTGATTCCTTCTGCAAATCCCGGATAGTTCTCTACAATATCCGTGGTAGCCATCTGACCACCCGGAGAAAACTTTTCCAAAACCAACACAGAAAGATTGGCTCTTGCTACATAGAGGGCTGCTGTGTATCCACCCGGACCGCCGCCGATTACAATTACGTCATATTTATTATCCATATTTTTTACCTCTTTTGTCTAAGACTTATAGATGTTCTTCCACCCAGTCTTCCAATTCTTCTGTTGTCATTGCTCCTACAAAACTACCAAGGAGTTCTTCTCCTTTTACCAATTTTAAAGTTGGGATACTCATTACCAAATATTTTTGTGCAAGCTCCGGTGCTTCGTCAATATTTACCTTTACAAACTTCACCTTACCTTCATAGTCTTCTGCCACACCCTCGAATACAGGTGCAAACATTTTACATGGCATACACCAATCTGCAAAAAAGTCGATTAATACCGGAATCTCTGATTGTAATACTTCTTGTTCAAATGTTGATTTTGTTACTTTTAACATAGTTATTTCCTCCTTTTTTAGTTACTGCTGTTAATCCAGCATTGCCAAGAACTCCTCTTCCGTAATAATCGGAATCCCAAGTTCTTTTGCTTTTTTATTTTTTGATGATGTGGAATTCACATCATTGTTAATCAAATAGTTTGTTTTTGCCGTAACAGAACCAGTTACCTTACCGCCTTTGCTCTCAATTACGTCTTTTACTTCATTTCTATTTGCGAAATGCTCCACACTTCCTGTAATGACAAAGGTCATATTTTCAAAAATTTGCGCCTCTGTATTTACTTCTTCTTGCGGAATCTCAAGTTCCTCTAAGAGTCTCCCCAGCTCTTCCACATGCTTTTCATTTGCAAAATATTCTACATATGCTTTGGCAATCACCGGTCCAATTCCGGAAATTGCATTCAAATCGTCCTCCGACAGATGTATCATTTTTTCCATGTCATAATGGAATTCTTTACAAATCACTTTTGCATTTGCAAGGCCGATGTTAGCAATTCCAAGTCCGTAAATCAATTTTGGAAGTGTGGTCACTCTTGCTTTTTCCACACTCTTTTGCAGGTTCACATAGGACTTTTCTCCAAAGCCTTCCATAGATTGAATCTCATCTGCATAGCGATCCAAATGAAACATATCCGAATAACTGTTGATAAACCCTTTCGCGATGAATTTTTCCAAGGTTGCTTCAGAAAGTCCTTCCACATTCAGCGCATCTCTGCTTACAAACAGGGCAAATGCTTTCAAATGCTTGGCGCCACAATCTTCATTGGTACAGTACAGGGCTTTCGTATCGCTCACTTGACGAACCTCTGTCTTTCCATGACACACCGGGCATTCCTCTGGAATATCCTTCACACCACTTCTCGTTAAGTTGGAAGCTATCTGTGGAATAATCATGTTGGCTTTGTATACTTCTATTCTGTCACCAATTCCAAGTTCCAATTCTTCCATAATGCTAATATTATGGACACTTGCACGACTGACTGTGGTCCCCTCAAGTTCCACCGGTTCGAAGATCGCAACAGGATTTAGAAGTCCTGTTCTGGATGCACTCCACTCAATCTCTAAAAGTCTGGTCTCGCGAATCTCATCTGCCCATTTAAATGCAAAGGAGTCTCGAGGGAATTTTGATGTCATTCCAAGAGATTGTCCATACGTAATATCATCATAGACAAGTACCAGACCATCTGATGGAAAATCATTTTTTGAAATCTGCTCTGCAAAGTACGCAACCTTCTCCTCTATGGTATGGGATGTCACTTCATAGCCTTCCACCACTTCAAAACCTTGTTCCCGAAGCCACTTCAATTGGTTGATTCGAGAGTTTTCAAAATCCACTCCCTCCGCTTTCACAAGAGAAAATGCAAAGAATTTCACATTCCTTTTTGCTGTGATTTCATTATTCAACTGTCTTACAGAACCACTGCAAAGATTTCTTGGATTCTTGTATTTTGCTTCTACATCTTCGATTTCTGCATTGATTTCTTCAAAATCACTATAACTGATAATGGCTTCTCCTCGGAGAATCAATTCGCCTTGATAACCAATCTTAAGGGGAAGATTCTTGAAAGTCTTGGCGTTGTTTGTAATCACTTCGCCTATTTCGCCATTCCCACGAGTAACCGCTTTTTCTAGTTTTCCGTTTTTGTATGTGAGTACAATAGTAAGTCCATCCAATTTCCAAGAAATAAAAGCCTTTTGATTTCCCAAAAATTCTTTTAGCCTTGATACTTCCTTCGTCTTATCCAAAGACAACATAGGCTTTTCATGGCGCTCTTTTGGAAGTTCACTGAGTACCTCATACCCTACATTCACTGTTGGGCTGTTTGCCATGGTAATACCAAGTTCTTGTTCCAATTGAAGCAGTTCATCATATAACTTATCATATTCAAAATTGCTCATAATTTCTGCTGCATCCTGGTAATAGGCTTTACTTGCTTTATTGAGTAATTCTACTAATTCCTGCATCCGCAGTTTTTTTTGTTCCATTTGATTTACCCCCAAACCACAGGTTCATTTGACGAATCCTTGATGAGTTCATACAACCCCTCAATTTCTTTTTCTGTAACCACACGATATTCACCTGGTTTCAAATCCCCAAGTTTAATATTCATCACTCGAACTCTTACCAGGCGTGTCACCTTATATCCCAGGTACTCACACATACGCCGAATCTGCCTGTTCAACCCCTGTGTTAAAATAATTCGAAACTTGAACTTTCCGAACTTCTCCACCTTACATTTTCTGGTGACAGTATCCAAAATCGGAACCCCATTTGCCATCTTTTCCAAGAATTCATCGGTGATTGGCTTATTGACTGTAACAATATATTCTTTTTCATGTTCATTACCGGCACGCATCATCTTGTTAATAATGTCGCCGTTGTTTGTCATAAGAAGCAGTCCTTCCGAATCCTTATCCAGCCTACCGATATAGGTAATTCTGGTTGGATATTTCAGAAAATTGATAATATTGTTTTTTTCTCTCTTTTCCTCTGTGCAGACGATTCCCACAGGCTTATTCACCGCCAAAAGCACCATCTCATTTTTCGGCTTTACCTGCTTTTTCCCAACACAGACGATTTGAGACTCCGTTACCTTCATACCCATCTCTGCCCGTTTTCCATCCACGGTAACCTTTCCGCTTTCGATGAGCTTGTCCGCTTCTCTTCGAGAGCAAACACCGGCTTCACTTAAAAATTTATTCAAACGTATTTCCATACAAAATCCTGACTTTCGTATCTATTTACATGTGTTTAAAGAGAATAATAAGCCTCCATAAACTCCACTAGGCTCTCGTAATCTTTCACACCCATGGTTTCCCTGCTGGAATGCATTGCAAGAAGCGGCACTCCAATATCCACGGTGCGTACTGGAAGCATCGCCGATGCAATGGCACCAAGTGTACCGCCACCTGCTGAATCGGAATGTTTTAGGAACTTTTGATATGCAATTCCCTCATGGTCGCAGATTTGCTGTACGATTCCAATAGCCTCCGAATCTGTTGCATAGCTTTGATTGCTCGCCGCTTTAATTGCAAACCCTGTATTTAGCACATGTTTATTTGTAATATCATATTTTGCTCCGTAATTTGGATGATAAGCATGGCTTACATCCACTGACATCAAAAGACTATCCTCGATTGCATTGGTGTAATCCATAGCGGTGTAACCCAAAGAAAGATAAATTTTCTCCAAAACAGATGCCATCAATGTAGAGCATGCGCCCTGTTTAGAACGGCTTCCGATCTCTTCATGGTCAAACACCACCATCATATTGAGACCTTTTTCTCTTACGCCTTCCGTGATACCGTCAATCAAAGCCTGGGTAGAACTTAAGTTGTCCAGACGAGGTGCTGAAACAAACTCATCCTGAAGTCCCACATAGTCTGCCGTATCTGTATTATAAATAGTAAGATCGTAATCCAAAATATCTGATGCTTTTACCCCTAGATGTTCTGCAATATATTTCAAAAAGTCACCTTTTGTCAGTTCTTCTGAAGTGGTTCCGTAAATCGGGAGCATCTCCACCTGCTTGCGAAGTTCTACCCCTTTATTCATCTCTCGATTAAAGTGAATTGCCAAGTTTGGAATAATGAGTACCGGCTTCTTTAAATCAATGAGTTTCACATCCGGATGGAAGACATCATCCGTTCTAAGAACAACGCGCCCTGCCACAGAAAGTGGTCTATCCAGCCAGCTGGAAAGAATGGCTCCTCCATAAGTCTCTGTGTTTAACTGCAAGTATTTATTCACTTCCATCTCTGCATTTGGTTTCATACGAAAACTAGGGAAATCTCCGTGGGATGCAGCGATGCGGAATCCATCTTCTGCCTCAAAATTTTCTCCAATTGTAAATGCAAAAATGGTAGAACCATGGTGGTCTAAAAAGTATTTGCCTCCTTTTTCAAGTTCCCAATGTTTCTTTAATTTTAATTCCTCAAACCCTTTGGAAATCAGCTGCTCTTTTGTTGCTTCTATGGTATGAAACTGAGAAGTTGCTTTTTCTAGTAATCCAAATAAATTTTCAATCTTATTCATTCCGACGCTCCTTTTTTTCACTACTTTTTATGATACTTGTTCCCCAATAAAAAGTCAAACTTTTGCCAAAAATAGAATGTATTTTTTCTCCTATGTCTGCTATACTTATGCTGTTAATCAAATTGTCCATTTTGGTGATTCATTTGACTAACCCAGGTAACGGATTGATTTTAGTAACTAACATGCTTACAAGGAGTATTATATGAACACAAATAATTTGACCACAGAGTCTGTATCAAAGTTATTTTTTCGATATTTAATTCCCGCCATCATGGGAACCATGGTAACTTCTATCTACGTATTGGCAGATACTATTATTATTGGAAAAGGAATCGGAATTGATGCAATGGCGGCGCTAAATATTGTGCTTCCTTTATTTAATATCTTTTTCGGAAATGGTTTGCTATTTGGCGTGGGCGGCTCGGTTCTCATGGCAATTGCCCGTGGCCGAGGCGATACAAAGGCTGGAGAATGTTACTTTACTGTAGCCTTACTTTTAAATGCCACCACATGCATTCTTTACACTGCCGTGCTTTGGATTTTTATGGAACCAATTGCAAAATTCCTAGGTGCCACAGAAGTCACCATGCCTTATGTCCTAGATTATGCACCTTATGTCATTGCAGGACTCAGCGTATTTGCGTTTTCCACATTTTTGCAAACCTTTGTCAGAAATGACGGTGCGCCAAAGCTGGCTATGACTGCAGTGGTAACCGGCGGTATCTCAAATGTATTTTTGGACCTTTTATTTGTGTATCCACTGGATATGGGAATGGCTGGCGCAGCCATTGCAAGTGTCATTGGTTCTGGAATCACAGTGTGTATTTTACTTCTTCATTTTACATCCAAAGCCAATGGACTTAAGATTTCTTTCCAAGGAATTTCTTTTTCTTATGCGAAAGACATTTTTGCAAATGGTTTTACAAGTTTCTTGGTGGAAATCACCTCTGGAATTGTAATGTTTGTTTTCAATATTGAAATTTTGAAAGCCGTTGGAGACATAGGCGTCAGCATGTACGGTGTGATTTGCAATACGGCAATTATTGTAATCTGTCTCTGTAATGGTATCAATCAGGCTGCACAGCCGATTATATCCACTAACCATGGAGCAGGACTTTCGGAGAGAATTGAAACTGTTCGAAAACTCGGTTTGAAAACAGCCTTTATCATCTGTTCCGTTCCTACAATTGTGGGGCTGATTGTGCCAAACCTATTTACTTACATATTCTTGAATCCAAACGAAGAAATCCTCGCCATGTCACCGATTGCAATCCGTACATACTTTATCGGATTCTTTGTAACCGGTATCAATATGTTTATTGTGGGATATTTTCAGTCCACTGTAAAACCAGGGATTTCATTATTGCTGTGCCTACTTAGAGGTTGTGTACTCAGCATTTTATTTGTATCTATACTTGCTCCGATTTTTGGCATTGTTGGAATCTGGGCAGCCGTGCCATTGGGTGAATTTGTCACTTTATTGATTGCCGTTTATTTTATGAAAAATATGCGAAAGGAGTCGTGTTTATGATTGCACTTGCACTTACAGATGTAAAAGAATGTATGTCAAAATTACTATTATCGGAAACCTTTGACCCATTCTATTTTATTGAAGGAGAAATCGTGACATATAGCACATTTTCGATTGATGGTTTTCTAAAAAAAGAGTTCTTTGACACAGAGGATGCTCCTCAGCGAGAATATGCCCTTTGGAAAGATGTGCGCGAGTTTTGCTTTTCGATTATCAAAGGAAAACATACTCCCCTTAGCTTTAAATTTATACTAGGATTATCAAATTCCAATATTGAAAAACTGCTTCTGCAGCAAGAACTAGACTTTAAACCACAGGATGTACGTGGTCTATACATAAACTTGAAATTTGATGGACAGAATCTCCAATGTATTACCGGAACTGCCATGAATTTATTTACCATGGATAAGTCCCTTGAGCAGGCCTGGGATAAGATGGTACAGAAGTTTTTTACACAGAAGGAAATAAAATACGAGGTGCTATGAGGCACCTCGTATTGTAAACTTCTATATTCATTCCTAATATGCCTACTTCCACCTCTTCTTCTCTATTCCACTAAATCCTCCATCGTACATCCCAAGACCTTCGCAATTCGATAAACAGTATCAACACTTGCTTTATTAATATCCTTGTTGCGTTGTTCATACATCTGTATGGAGCGAAGACTAACACCAGAACGTTTTGCAAGTTCTGCTTGTGTACAACCGTAGGCAGTACGAATACGCTTCAAATTAGTTGTTGGAAAATACTCCTTCATACGAGCATCTACAATGTCTGCAAACTTTGAAACATCTGCTTCATGTAGGGTATAGTACATCATTTCCAAATCATCAAAGGAAACAACCTTAAAAATGTCGCTATACTTCCTCCCTGACCACCACTGATAATAAGCAATCGCCCAGCCAATCCAATATTCTCTGGAACGTCCCATATGCTCCTGTAATTCTATATGCAGTTCTTGCCCCTTGGTCTCTGCTACAATATCAACTACAATTTCTATCCCACTTTTTCCCGCAAGAAGGGCCGGTTCTCCATGTTCCATCCGTTTACTGACAGAACTTACGCTAAATAATTTAACAAAATCTGTCCCCGATATATTGCATATATTTACCGCATAATCGAAGGCATCACCCAATACAGCTTGTGCCTTACTCAGATAAATTTCTTGGTATGCGTGAGTCATCGTTTTTAATGCCTCCTCTCATAATGTCCTGGATGTACAGGCCATCGCTTTCTTCCTCCAGCATTTCCAAATAGAGCTGGTTGGCTTCATCGTCTCTTGCCTTACGAAGAACATAGTATTGCTCTTTTTCTGCAATATCAAAACCTTCGTAATGCAAGCGGGAGAATGCAAACTTGGACTTGATCACAATCTGTTCGCCCAATTTGCCCAGGCGCATAGCCCGTGCAAGCTGTTCAACGGAAATACCGTTATTCAGAAAGGATTCTGCATAGTCAAAATAGGAATCGTCGGCACGATAACCGGTAATTAAATCAAAGGCGTTGACATTTACACCGAAGTTTTCAATGAGATATCGTTTGGCGCGACGGGCAACAGGTGTCTTGATGGAAAACAAGCGATGCTCTACTAAAACGGCGATCCAGTTGAGAATGGTGTAGTCTGGACTATTCAGGTTCAAAATGTTCAAATACTCGGTATCCAACGTATAACGATTGGAAAAGCCGTTTCTCAAAGAAGATACTGCCCATTCTTTCGCAAGATCATCACTTTCGGTGCAATAAAAGCCAAGAC
>JAZQBW010000052.1:0-2542 GCA_045545895.1 Faecalimonas sp. | reverse complement strand
ATACATCCTGGTAACACTAAGATGTCTTTTTCTAAGCAATAATCTACGATTTCCGGATCAAATCCTGGGCTAACGATAAACTTTGCACCTGCTGCAACTGCGCGGTCCACTTGGTCTGTGGTGAGTACGGTTCCAGCTCCGAGAAGCATCTCCGGAAATTCTGTAGCCATAATTCTGATGGACTCTTCTGCTGCTTCTGTACGGAATGTAACTTCTGCGCATGGAAGTCCGCCTTCGCAAAGAGCCTTTGCAAGTGGGGCAGCGTCTTTTGCGTCATTTAAAACAACCACCGGTACAACACCCAAATCTTGTACTTTTTGTAATAATTCGTTCATGTTTATTCTCCTTTTCTTCAACACAACATATGACTAAACTTCGAATCCGAAGTATCTCTTTGCATTGTTATATGAAATACCTTTTACAATCTTTTCTAATACCTTATAATCTGCCGGATATTCTCCATTTTCCACCCATTCACCAATCAGGTCGCACATAATTCTGCGGAAATATTCGTGTCTGGTGTAGGATAAGAAGCTTCTGGAATCTGTCAGCATTCCGATAAAGTTTCCTAAGAGGCCTAGATTTCCAAGGGAAATCATCTGATCTCTCATACCTTGCTTGTGATCATTGAACCACCATCCGCTTCCCTGCTGAATCTTTCCAATTGCTTCTGTTCCTTGGAAGCATCCGATAATAGTTCCGATTGCTGCATTATCTGTTGGGTTCAAGCTGTAAATAATCGTCTTTGGAAGTTCATCAGTCACAACCAAAGCATTTAAGTAATCTGCCATTTCTGAAGAAGGAGCATAAGTATTGATGCAGTCAACCCCTGTGTCCGGTCCTAAATTGCCATAAATCAATTGGTTGTTATCACGTTTTGCACCGTAATGAAGCTGCATTGCCCAGCCCTTTTTGCTGTACATTCTTCCCATGGCAATCATGTACGCCGTTTTAAACTGTCTTTCTTCAAGTTTGCTCGCCATCTCACCTGCAAGTCTCTTGGCAAAAATAGCCTCAACCACTTCATTTGAAGCTGGTTCATACATAATGTATTCTAATCCATGGTCTGAGATACGACATCCAACCTTTTCGAAGAAATCCATTCTTACTTGAAGAGCCTTGATTAAACTTTGGAAACTGTCAATCTGAACACCACTTACACTACTAAGTTTTGCAATATAATCTAAGTAATCAGGCTTCTCCAGGTTCATTCCTTTGTCCGGTCTCCAAGTTGGAAGTACCTGTACATCAAAGGTATGGTCTTCTTTGATTTTCATATGCCATTCCAAAGAATCGATAGGATCATCTGTTGTACAAAGAAGTGTTACATTGGACTGTTTGATAATATTTCTTACGGTCATGCTGTCTTCGGAAAGTTTTGCATTGCAGAGATTCCACACTTCTTCTGCTGTGTCACCATTTAAGATTCCTTCGTATCCAAAGTAGGTTTTTAATTCCAAATGGCTCCAGTGATACAATGGATTTCCAATAGCCAATTCCAATGTCTCCGCCCATTTTTGGAATTTCTCACGGTCTGTAGCATCACCTGTGATGTACTTTTCATCTACACCGTTGGATCTCATCTGACGCCATTTGTAATGGTCACCACCTAGCCAAACCTGTGTGATATTTTCAAATTTTCTATCCTCATAAATTTCCTGCGGATTAATGTGGCAGTGGTAATCGATGATCGGCATTACCGCTGCATATTCATGATATAATTTTCTTGCTGTCTCTGTTGACAGCAAGAAGTCTTTGTCCATAAATGCTTTCATTACGTTTTCTCCCTTACACGTATTTCTTTAATGTAGCTCTTACAGCTCCCGGGCCTGCAATCATTTCTGTAAGGTATCCAGCTACCTTCTTCGCCATACCTACTTCGTAGAGATCCACACCCCAGATCTTGGCATCCTCAAGAAGTGGTTTTACTGCCGATTCCACATCTGCTTCTTTTCCTAATTCCAAGCCTGCAACGTATGGACATACGGTATCAAGAAGTGGGTCTGGACTGAGTTCGAATTTTTCTCCGTTGTCATTTACACCCATCAGGTATCTTAACCATCCGGCAAACACAACCGGAATCAACTTCAAATCTGCCACGTCTAAATCTTCGGAAGCCGCATATGCCTTAATGGTTTCACCGAAACGAATTGCCAATTTTTGTGAAGTGTCTGTTGCAATACGTTGTGGGGTATCCGGCATAAATGGGTTCGGAATACGCACGTTTAATACAGTGTCGATAAATTCTTTTGGATCCAGAACGCCAGGATTTACTACTACAGGAAGCCCTTCTACATAACCAACAATTTCAACTAATTTCTTAAGTTCTGCGTCTTTCATTTCCTCAGAAATCTTTTCGTATCCAAGAATGCATCCGAATACTGCCAAGCATGTATGCAACGGATTCAAGCATGTACATACTTTCATCTTTTCTACTTTATCTACGGTTTCACGTTCTGTGAACATGAGGCCACCCTTTTCAAGAGCTGCATTTCTTCCATTTGGGAATGCATCTTCAATTACTAAATATTCCGTTTCCTCT
>JAZQBW010000051.1:0-3552 GCA_045545895.1 Faecalimonas sp. | reverse complement strand
GCACTTTACGAGAAAAAGAAAACGTGGATTGATTTTAATGCAGGAGCACTGCTAGATGGAAGTTCCATGGAAGAATTGACAGAAGAATTCTACACATACCTATTAAAGCTCGCTTCGGGGGAAGTACGTGCTAAGTCCGAGAAATTGGATAAACATGAACTTGCGATTTTCAAAGATGGTGTGACGTTGTAAATTAGGAATTCTTGAAATGATAGATACAACAAGGGAGGTGGGTCTTAGAGCTCACCTCCCTTCAAAATTTTTATGTGATTTTCAAGAATAACCAGTCAAATATTCTTATTTTTTAAAAGGAACAACCAATATTCCTTCTCCAGGCTTTAGTGTATATTCAAAAGTCCCTTTTGATAGTTCTGTAGTTTTCCCTTCAAGACATTCTGTTGTACCATAGAGAGCTGCTTTCTTCATACCTTTCAAAGATAATGTAATGGTGCAATCTTCGTCCATTTCCAAATCTCCGTTGTCAAAATAGTTGGTCAGATAGAAGGCTTCATTTCCATCCTCGTCACGCAAGATGGTAACCAAAGCACGATTGGTTGAGGTGACTTCCTTTAATATTTCGGATTCTTCACAGGTGCCGGTGTTTTTCGTTATCGGCAGATATACAAAGGCTCCAGCAGAGTAGTCATTCTCATCATCCGTAACCGGAATGGTGTTTACATAGTCATAATGTAAATATGCATTTTCCAAAGAAGCGGTCTCTGCATTGGATTTCTGAGCGTGATAGTACATGTTGGCCGGTTTTCCATCTTTGTCTACAAGACCCTCCGGATATCCTTCCCCTGCAGGAGTATACAAGAAATAAGAATAGGAGTCAGCCCCATATGCCAGAGCAGTGTTAACCTGTACTCGGATCTCTTTTTCGTCTAGCAGGCGATGTGAACCATCACCAGAGACGCAGGATTGGATAAACATATTCATGTCTGCGTCGTATTCCAGTGCTGTATCCGTAAATAATTCATAGTTATAGAGCCATTTTTCACAATTCGCCCCAATGAATGGATAAAAGTCTACGGAAATCATGCGAGGGCCACTTGTTTTTGCCAGGAATTGCGTGCCATATTCTTCCAGATACTTATAATAACTGTCGGTTTTTAGTGTCTTAGTCGCATCTGCATAGCATGGAAACAGGTTTGGGAAATACGGAACGTTAGGAAATGCTTTTTGGGCAGATTCAATATTTTTTGCCTGTTCTTTAATTTCCGGAGCAGATGGCTCATCACCGGAAAATACACCTACAATAATGTCTTCATACTCGTCATAGTCAATAGTGAAATCTTGGTATATATTTACCTCTTGACCAATCCATGAGAAATAACCAGTACCATCTGCAAGAATTACATTCAGTCCTTTTTCTTTTGCTAGGGCGAGGGACTTATCTGTCATAGTTTTTCCTTCAAATCCGTCTGGGGTTCCTATGTAGTAACATTGCTCCTGCATAATCGAGAGTTGTTCCTCTGGAGTTTTCTCCCAATAGTTCTCGGTGTTTGACAAAAAGTTATGATTCACCAGCATGAGCGTATTTAGTCCGCTTTCTTCATATATATCATAGTTTTCTTCTGTCGGTTCTGGACACCACCATGCAGTGCGGTAGATGATATCGTCTTCGGAGTATTCCGGGAGTGTCCGGTTTACATTTGCAGTGCCTTGGCATCCTGATATAGTTCCCAGTAGTAGGATAGAAGAGAGGAGTAAGGCGAAAATTCTTTGTGGTTTCATATGAAGTCCTCCGTAATTTATAGGATAAAAGTTGAACTTAGTATACCAAACATTGGTAGAAAGTACAATTCTCATTCGGTAAAAATAAATTGAAAACAGCCTCCAATTATGATAATCTTGAATTAGGATTTTGTGTTTATATTCATGAGAAGGAGGAATATCATGAAAGCAATCTTTGAAGCAATTAACAGTATTTTCGGTTTCATCGGACCGGTATCCGATTTTCTGTGGGATTTTCCGACCAACTTTGAGTGGTATGCCAAGATTCCGTTATTAGGAAATCTTTCTTTGGCCATTATTGTTTTGGTTGGTTCAGGCCTGTTTTTTAGTTTTAAGCTAGGATTCGTTCAGGTAACACATTTTAAGAAGGGTGTTAAGACACTGACAGAAAAGAAGACGACGAAGACGGGTATCTCTCCACTTGCATCATTCTTTTTGAGCACCGCTATGAGAGTTGGTCCGGGAAATATTATCGGTGTTACAGGTGCCATTGCAGTAGGTGGTCCAGGTGCACTTTTTTGGATGTGGGTTTCAGCATTCTTTGGCATGGCAACAGCCTACATGGAAGGAACATTAGCCCAAATCTTTAAAGAAAAGAAAGAGGATGAATTCGTCGGAGGGCTTCCGTTCTATGGAAGAAAACTGTTGGGAAATAAAGTTTGGATTGGAATATTCCTGTCGATTCTATACATTTTATATGCACTGTGCTGCCTTCCGGCCCAAGGTTTCAATGTGGTATCTTCCGTAGGAAGAATCGCCGAGGTGACCACAGGAAGTGCGATTGCATCAAATTCCATATTCTATTACATAGTTGGTGCAGTGGTTGTTATATTGACAGCAGTAGTTGCATTTGGAGGAATTAAGAAAGTTACAAAATGGACAGATAAGATGGTTCCGGTGATGGCAGTCGTATATGTTCTTACGGTAGTTTCCTTGATTTTGATTAACTTTACCCGCATACCATTCTTCTTCTCGGCGGTGTTTAGTGGAGCGTTTAGTCCGGAAGCGGTATTTGGTGGTGCCTTTGGTACTGTTTTGGCACAGGGAGTGAAACGTGGCCTTATGTCAAATGAGGCTGGTCAAGGTACCATTACCATGCCTGCAGCAGCGGCTGATGCAAAGCATCCTTGTGAACAAGGTGTGGTATCATCCCTCGGTGTGTTTTTAGATACAATCGTCATTTGTACCTTAACAGGGTTTGTGGTTGTTATGGCACACTGTTGGATTGGTGAAGGCAGTGGAGCTTGGTTAGCATTGGATAAGCTTCCGATGTTTACAGAGTCTGTTGCTGCATTGACACCTGGCACGGCACTGAATGCGGTGATGTCTGTTCTTGTAAGCTTGTGCTTCTGTTTATTTGCATATACCTGTCTTCTTGGTATGATTAGTTTTTCAGAGATTGTTGCAAACCGTATCAGTACATCCAAGGCATGTATTAATACAGTGCGTATTATTTGCCTTGTAGTTGCTGCTTTCGGTATCTTATGTAATATTGCAGGTTTGGAACTTGGAAATTTATGGGCGTTCTCAGATTTGGGAAATATACTGATTGTATACTTTAACGTACCGATTGTATATGTAGGTGCAAAATATGTGTTCCGTGCAACGAAACATTATAAGAAAAATGATGGCACGCCATTTACATCTGAAGTAATCGGAAGAGATGACTGTACTTATTGGGATGAAAAAGCTAAAGAATAATACGGAAAGACCTCGAAAGAGGTCTTTTTTTGGCGAATTTGCATAATTTTCCAATAATTTCTCAAATAAATATGCAAAATACGTAGAAAAACTATTTGAAACGTTATATAATGA
>JAZQBW010000050.1:0-16246 GCA_045545895.1 Faecalimonas sp. | reverse complement strand
CTGAAAAAAACAGGCATAGAGGCGTGGATTTGCCCCTGGCCCAGCCTTTCTCTGTCCGTACCCCACCATTTGTTGCAGAGTCTTTTCGAGGGACGCGGAACCATGGGTTACAAAAATTACCTCAAAAAAGCACCTCATTTTTATTGATGTTTCACAAAAATAAAATGACACATTGACAAATGATCCAAAAAGAAATATAGTAAGGTCACGCTTCAAAAAAGCAATTCTTAATTCAATGGGAGTATCATCCCAGACATCCAGGAGAATAGTTTAAAGAGAAAGGAGGAACGTTGGTTTTTTGCGCAATTTTTTAAAAGAATAGGAGGAAAAACATGAAAAAAGCAAAACGATTTGCAACGTGGATACTGCTTTTTCTACTCAGTGTCTCTGCTATTTCCGTGCATGCACAGCAGGTGGAAGAAGACAGTGTACAAAACAGGATTACAAAAGCGAAAGAGAACGGACTTGCAGATTGGATCGATGAGGAAGGATATCTAGTTGATGCCTATTTTAAGGACAAGTCAGACAGTGAGTTGTCAGCACTTCATATAGATGGGCTTGTACGTACCTGGAGCGAGGAAGAACTAGATGCTTATGTTTCCAATCTAAATGATGGTATTGCAAGTTACGAGGTTACTTTCTATCAGAAAGTTTCCCAAATTAACCCATCTACAGGAAGAACGCTGTATACAGGAGTATTCCAGGTGGATGGAATCTTGGCATATTGCATTGAAAGAAGCGTAACCACTCCTGCAAAGGGAAGCGTAACAGGGGAGTGGCAGACAGTTACCAATGATAATCTAAGAAAAGTGTTGTATTATGGCTATAATGGCCCCGAAGCTGTTGGGTATACATATGTAGAGACTGCACTGGCCGCGGGGGAAGCCAATGGAGATGGAGATAATTCTCTTGGAAGAAATGTGCTTTCAGAGATTCAGTCAAAGTCATCTCCACCATCAAACTTTAAAGTATGGAAGGTAGAAACAAACAATGGAAGAACCCAGGACCTGGCTTTTTATACCCTGGAGCAAAATGGGTATGGACAAGTAAAAAAGGTTTCGGGAAATAGTAGTGTTACCGATGGAAATAATTGCTATTCCTTGCAAGGCGCAGTCTATGGAGTCTATTCCAATGCAGCCTGCACGTCGGAAGTGGGAAGAGTTTCCACCGATGTCAATGGTCTCTCGGGAACCATAAGTCTTCCCGCAGGAACCTATTACGTAAGAGAAATCACAAGCCCAAAAGGCTATCTTTTGAGTTCGGAAGTCAAATCTATGACAATCAGTGCATCCAACACCACCACGGTGACAATGACGGATGCTCCACAAACAATCACACCAGACAAATTTATACAGAAACTGGATTCAGAAACCGGTCAGGCAAAAGGACAAGGAAGAGGAACACTTTCCG
This sequence comes from Faecalimonas sp., assembly GCA_045545895.1. Lineage (GTDB taxonomy): Bacteria > Bacillota > Clostridia > Lachnospirales > Lachnospiraceae > Faecalimonas. The sequence continues at coordinate 14,836 of JAZQBW010000050.1, read as the reverse complement.
GTGCCCAATTTGCAGTCAAGTTTTACAAAGGAAACTACGAAAAGGGAGTGAATCCTGCAGACAAAGGCGCTACGCCAGACAAACAATGGCTCTTTGAGACAGATGAAAATGGACTCATCCGTTTTCAAAACACATACTTGGTTTCAGGGAATTCTTTTTGGACGGATAGTAGAGGAAATGTAATCTTACCATATGGAACCATTACCATGCAGGAAATCTGGTCTTCTAATGGGTATCGCGTGAATCCGACAATGCTAATACAGAAAATCGAACCAGGAACTAGGGAACTGGAATTGCAAAAGGTTTCGGAGGAAGTTGTAAAACTAGAACTCGTAAAATACAGGGAAGGAACTACAGAGTCACTTGCAGGTGCCGTGTTTGAACATGTGTGTCCGGATGGAACAGTGGAAGAACAAGCCACCAATTCCCATGGAAAAATCATATGGAAGGGGCTTCAAAGAGGCACCCATCGGATTCAAGAAGTATCAGCTCCCCAAGGCTATCCGAAAAATCGGAATGAGATTGTCTTTGTTGTAAATGAACAAAACAAGATTATTGTTACATCTGAGGCAGATGATACATTTGGTGCAATTCGAACCCAACTTATAGAAAAGGGAGATTTGCTCATTGAAGTGGAAGATAAGGTGGGCTTTCGCCTGCCGGAGACAGGGTATGCAGGGGCTGGAGCCTTTGGCATACTGGGAATAATGGTCTGCATGTTTGCAGTAAAGGGAAATCAAAAAAAGAAAGGAAAAGGAGTCATTTAGAATGAAAATAATAAGGAAAAAATTAAGCGGAATACTATTGCTGGCGTGTTTGTGTGTGGCACAGTTTGGCTCGTTTCCACAGGTAAAGGCAGCAGAAGATGGGTATGTGACCAAGGAAGGAATTGTGGATTTTGGAAAGGGAGATGCTCTAATACATCTGAAGGGGAATCTGGGACAAAGTCTGGCAGGAAAAAAACTGGAGATATATCAGTTGTTTGAGGCGGAAAATGCAGTGGGCTTGGAGTCTATTGATTATATGATGAATCCAACTTATGAAGGGACATTAAAGAAAGTAGTGGGAAGCAGGTTGGAGAAAGAAGCCGAGAAAGTAACCGAGTATGAGGTGCTGGATTATATGCAAAATCTGAATTCCCATGTGATTGAAGGAGCACATGCAAAGCAGACTCTAGAGGGAAGATACAGTGATTATCGCTATTTCATAGAAGAATTGGTGGCACAGCTTCAGAAAGATGGAATCAGAGGAATGGAGGTAGCAGTGAAGGATACAAAAACAGATGGCTCTGTTGAACTTCGAGGTCTCATGTACGGATATTATATGATCGGAGATATATCAGATGCAATGGGGAAACATACGGCTCTCTCCATGCCTATGTTAAATACGGCAAACCCTAAGGCTCAAGTAAAAATCAAAGCAGATTATCCAATTATTGTAGAGAAGATTCAAGAGGATGACAATCGGGAGCAGATTGGGGAAGATGGATGGAATGATATGGCGGATTATGAAATCGGTCAGTATGTTCCATTACGTTATCAGTCTTCTATTCCAAATATCAACGGGTACCATTCCTATTATTATGCATGGCATACCAACATGAATGAAGCACTCACCCTGCAACCGGATTCTATTCAGATTACCATTCAAGGAGAAAAACAAGGAGAAGAAGTTCTCTATCAAGTAAAACCGGAAGAATATAAGCTGATTACTGATGAGGTTGATGACACATTTGTGATTGAAATTACTGATGTGAAAGCAATTGTGGACCGAGAATTTCCAAATCAAAATAAGAATAATGAAAATGTATATGGACAAGCAGTCGCAGTGCACTATCTTGCGGTGTTAAATGATAAAGCAGCCTTGGATACAGGAAGTCCTGGATTTGAAAATGATGTTCGCTTGGAGTTTTCCAATAATCCCAATCAAGGAGGAGAAAGGGAGACCGGATTTACCGCATGGGATAGTGTAGTGTGTTTTACCTATGGATTCAATGGGCTTAAGACCAATAACTATGGCATGAATTTGGAAGGAGCTACTTTTCGATTGTACCAAGATAAGGATTGTAAGCAGGAAATATATGTGAAAAAGGTGGCAGACCGTTATCATGTCATGCATCCGGACACATGGGAAGGTGAGAAACCGAAGCAGGCGGTGGAGATGGTATCCAATCTAAATGGAGAATTCCATGTCTACGGATTGGATAGCGGTATTTATTATCTCAAGGAAATCCAGGCGCCTACTGGGTATCGACCTTTGCTGGATCCGGTAGAAATAGAAATCCAGGCAACATTTCCGGAGGAAAGGAATCAGTATGTAAAGGGGGAAGGTGCAGGAGATAAGGTGCTTAATTTGGCTGCATCCGCCCATATTAAGATGTTTAAAAACGGAGTGGAAACAGAGGAGGATATTGCACTGGACACAGATTCAGAAGCTGGAACCATGAATTTACAAATTATAAATGATGTGGGAAAGAAATTGCCGATTACTGGCTCTTATGCAATGCCCATTTTAGGAGTTTTAGGAATCTGTCTAGTGGGAGTTGCATGGAGAAGAGGAAGAAAAGCACATGAATAAACTTCTATACATATTGGGAGTGGCATTACTTCTCATTCCCATAGGCCTCAGGGTGATAGATGGGAAAAGGCAAGAGGAGAAAATTGCCACCTATGAGGAGAGCGTGAAAGGTACGGATGAGGATGAGATTGTAAAGCAGTTGGAACAGGCAGACAGGTACAATCAGCAATTGTATGAAGAGGGCAAAATGGATTTATATGCTTACGAAAGGGAATTGAACCTTTTGGGAAATGGAATTATGGGAAGTATCGAAATTCCGGAGATTGATTTAAAGTTACCGGTGTATCATGGAACCGACCAGGAGGTGTTGGCGGTGGGCGTGGGACACCTAAAGGAAAGCAGCCTGCCGGTTGGAGGAGAGAATACACACAGTGTTTTGACCGGACATCGAGGAAGTCCCAATGCACAGTTATTTACCAGATTGGACGAATTAGAGAAGCAAGATGTGTTCTTTATCCATGTGGGGCAAGAGACTTTGTGTTACCGCATATATGAAATCCAGACAGTCAGACCGGAAGAAACAGAAGTAATTGGAATACAGAAAGGGAAAGATTTAGTATCTCTTGTCACATGCACTCCTTATGGTCTTAATACCCACCGTTTGGTTATTACAGGAGAGAGAGAAATGGAAGAAATAAAAGTGTCTAAGCATGTAAAGAGGAATCAGCTATCCAAATGGGATAAAGCCTTTCTTGTGGTTCCCTGTGTATCCGGAGTTGTGATGTTTATAAAGATGAAAAAAAGAAAAGGAGTGAGTCGATGAAAAAATATTTGGCACTATGCTTGGCAGCAATTGTAATGTTTTGTCCAACGAATGTCTTGGCTGCAACGGGAAATATGCAAGTACAGCTTCCCATAGATGTGGCAGAAGCAGTGACCTGCACTAAGGTTGGCGCCATGGTAAATGGCGTGTTTGTGTTGGAGGAGGCCTTCGAGAGAAGCCAGGTAGATCTGAATGAACTAAAGACGGCGAAAGAGTTGGAAGAAGCGGCAGATATACTGATGAAGTATGAAAGAAGTGGCAACATATTTCCGTTAGATGAAGAAGGAAATGTTTTGATTCAGGATCTGGAAGAGGGAGTGTACTTGCTTCACGGGTATGGAGAAACAAAAAAAGAGATTGCTCCGACGCTTGTCTTTTTGCCAACCTGGATGGAGGTAGAGAAAGAACTGCAATATAACATTACGGTGGTTCCAAAATACAGTGAACCGGCGCCGGACACAGGTCATAATAGTCCGGAATGGCTGTATGGAGGACTGTTGGCAGTGTCTGCTCTCATGCTGATAAGGATAGTTATGAAAAACAAGAGAATATGGAGGAAAAAATTGTATGAAGAAAAATAACAAAAAAATGATGATTGCCATACTGGCATGTGTGATGGTATTGGGAGTGAGATTTGAAGCGTCAGCAGCCACAGAAGTGACAGGTGATAGTACTACGGAAGCTGATATTTCAAAGTATGTGAGCAGTGAATTTTCTGTCTTAATTCCAAAGAAGATTGAACTTGGAGCAGAGACAAAGGCTGATTTTGAAGTTTTAGCAAAAGGAAATATTGCACCCACAGAAGAATTGGTAGTGTCAGTAGACAAGGAGGTGGATATGAACAGAGTCGGGGAGGAAGACTATGACGATATGGATGCTACTGTGACCCTTGTGGACTGTACGTGGAATCACGAAACCCTTACGTCAGAATATCATGGAAAAACCGGAAGTGTGGTGTTTGAGGAGACAAAAGCCGGAAAATATTATGGCACAGGAACCTTTTACATTGATTTGGAAGGGGGACCAAAGCTGACAGAAGGAAATGGCAGTACATACAGTCTGCTTGTCACTCCCGATTTGACATTTCGTGTGGAAGGAAGCTATGACGCACTTCAAGAGGTGCAGGTAAACGGAGAGAAAGTAGACCCGCAGTATTACACTGTTTCTGAGGGAGATACGGTGATTCGTCTGTCGGGAGAGTATTTGTCAGGATTGGCTGCCAAAGAACATCAAATTGCAGTCATTTCCAATGGTGGTACGGCCACAGGGGTGTTTACTGCTTATGAAGGAATACCGGAAGGGTGCAGTTATATTGTGAAAGCCACTGGTGAGGTACTGACAGCAGGAGATGGGATTCCTGCTGTCCCTGCCCAGGGAGACATCTATCAGACAGAAGATTACGAATTCCATTATATGCAGATGAAGATGGAGGATAGTAGCTGGGGTGAGGTGTCAGAGGAAGAACTGGAATATGTGGCTTCACAGTATGTAAAACAAGATGCGGACACCTATTTTGGGAAATGGTTTTTCTCTGTTATTGATGAGACCAAGGAGTCTTATGGAGAGATTCCTGCCTACCTTTTTGGTGAACCAAATAAAAACCTGACGAGTGTCTTTGCAAATTGTGAGAATCTTATCTATGCACCAGAGATTCCTTCCAGTGCAAAAAATATGATTGGAACTTTTTATAATTGTTCTTCTTTGCTGGATATTCCGGAACTTCCGAGCCAGGTGTTTGCCTATAGAACCTTTGATAATTGTGATTCGCTGGTGAAAGTGGCATTGCCAGATGGGTTTGCACGGGTTGGAGAAAGAATGTTTTATGGATGTGACAATCTGTCGGCAGTCTATATACCAAGTACCGTTTCGCTGATAGTGACAGATACCACATCAGACAGCCCCTTTTATAAATGCGGAGAGAATTTAAAACTTTATTGCGGTGCAGAGGAAGCAGGAGAAGGCTGGGGTAAATATTGGAATTATTATGGCTCGACAAAAATATTGGATGTGGAGTATGGTGTGACATATGCAGAGTTCAAAACAAAATAAAGAAGAAAATCGGAAAAGAAGATGGATGACTATCGTTTTTTTGCTTCTGATAGTGATTCTGATTCTGTTGTGCCTTAGAGCATGTCATCACAAGCTGCAGCCGGGAATTGCCATAGGGGGCGAAAGGATTCAACAATACCAACCGAATTATGATGTGCCGAAACATATGATAGAGGTTCCAGGTCTGCAAAAGGAGTATATTGTAGATGCAGACAATCCGGAACTATACTTGGTAAACCCAAAGGGTAATACGGTTTATTTTCGATATGTAATTTGTGATGCCAAGGATCAAATCTTGTATCAGACAGATTATATACCGCCGGACAGGATGGAAAAGGCGGATCTGTACAGTATTCTGGATGAGGGTGTCCATCCATTGTTGGTCAAAGTAGAAACCATAGATATGGAGAACCATGGTGTCTGCAATCTAGCCTTGATGAAAACCCATGTTCACTGTAAATAATTAGCAGGAACTCTTTATTTCTCAAAAAAACTGTGGTAGAATGAACTAATTATAGGATTTTAGGAGGAATGACATGAGTCAGGGAGAAAATAAAGGAAGAGCAATCGCATTGCTTCCAATAGGTGTGTTTTTAGTAATATTTTTAGGATCCGGGATTGTAACCGGTGATTTTTACGCCATGCCGGCAATTGTGGCATTTTTAATTGCATTGGCAGTTGCATTTGTGCAGAATCGTGGGTTGTCATTTGATGAGAAGATTAAAATCATCGCAAAAGGTGTTGGGGATGATAACATTATCACCATGAGTTTGATTTTCTTATGTGCAGGTGGTTTCTCGGGAGCAGTTACGGCAGCAGGAGGAGTAGACAGCACCGTTAATTTTGGACTTTCTATTCTGCCATCAGGTGTTGCAGTAGTAGGTTTGTTTGTAATTGGATGCTTTATTTCTGTTTCTATGGGAACTTCTATGGGAACCATTGCTGCATTGGCACCAATTGCTGTAGGCATTAGTGAGAAGACGGGATTTGCAATGGCTATTTGCATCGGAGCAGTAGTGTGCGGAGCTATGTTTGGCGACAACCTATCCATGATTTCCGATACTACAATCGCGGCTGTAAAGACGCAAGGATGCGAGATGAAGGACAAGTTCAAAGCGAACTTTTTCATCGTACTTCCGGCAGCGATTCTTACGATTGTTATTTTCTTTGTGATTACAATGGGACAAAGTTTTGAGATGACACAAGAACTTCCATATAACATTCTTCAGATTGTGCCATACATATTAGTATTAGTGGGTGCATTGATTGGAATCAATGTATTTGTTGTACTCATTGGCGGAATTGTGGTTTCTTTAATTGTGGGGCTTGCAACTGGGACAATTGCCGCAGCAGAGATGTTTACCGTAGTTGGAAACGGCGTGACAGGTATGTATGACATTACAGTAATCTCCATTGTGGTTGCTTGTATTGTATCACTGGTGAAGGAATTTGGTGGAATCCAATTTATTTTAAATCTGATTCGTAGCAAGATTAATGGTAAAAAAGGTGCCGAGTTTGGTATTGCAGGACTTGCCCTTTTGGTGGACTGCTGTACCGCAAATAATACGGTTGCCATTGTAATGGCTGGCCCGATTGCAAAAGAAATCTCAGATGAATTTCAGGTTGACCCAAAACGTTCCGCGTCGCTTTTAGATATTTTTGCGTCTGTTGGTCAGGGAATCATTCCATATGGAGCACAACTATTATCAGCAGCAACGCTGACAGGTTTGACACCATACGCAATTATGCCGTATTTATTCTATCCGATTTTTATGGCAATCAGTGCAATCTGCTTTATTGCATTTAAGAAGGGAGAAAAATAATGAACCTATTATATAAGAGTACAAGAAATGCTGAAAAGACGGTGACAGCTTCAGAAGCAATTTTAAAAGGACTTGCTGATGATGGAGGATTATTTGTACCAGCTACCATTCCGAAGTTAGATGTGTCTTTGGATGAACTCAAAGATATGACATATCAAGAAACTGCATACGCAGTGATGAAACAATTTATTACAGATTTCACCGAGGAAGAATTGAAACACTGTATTGCAAAAGCTTACGATACAAAATTCGACACAGAAGAGATTGCACCACTTGTAAAAGTGGATGGTACATATTATTTGGAATTATTCCACGGTGCAACAATCGCATTTAAGGATATGGCATTGTCCATTTTGCCACATTTACTTACCACTGCTGCAAAGAAGAACAATGTGAAGAATGAGATTGTAATTTTGACAGCTACTTCCGGGGACACGGGAAAAGCAGCTTTAGCAGGATTTGCAGATGTGGAAGGCACAAGGATTATTGTGTTCTATCCAAAGAACGGAGTTAGCAAAGTACAAGAACTTCAAATGGTAACACAAAAGGGGGCAAATACTTCTGTTGTAGCAATTCACGGCAACTTTGACTGTGCGCAAAGTGGTGTGAAAGCCATATTTGAAAATAAGGAATTGGCAAAAGAGCTTGACCATGCAGGATTCCAATTTTCATCAGCAAACTCAATCAACATTGGACGTTTGGTTCCACAGATTGTTTACTATGTATATGCCTATGCAAAATTATTGCAAAACGAAGAGATTACAGAAGGCGAATCAATCAATGTGGTAGTACCAACCGGAAACTTTGGTAATATTCTTGCTGCTTATTTTGCAAAACAAATGGGTATTCCGATTGATAAGTTAATCTGTGCATCCAATGAGAATAAAGTATTATTCGATTTCTTCCAGACCGGAGTATATGACAAAAACAGAGAGTTTATTTTAACAAATTCTCCTTCTATGGATATTTTGATTTCAAGTAATTTGGAACGTTTGATTTACATGATTGCAGGACAGGATGCCAACAAGAACAGTGAACTGATGCAGGCATTAAAATCAAAGGGAGTCTATGAACTTACAGATGAGATGAAAGCAAACTTGGATGATTTTGCGGCAGGATATGCCACTGAGGCAGAAGTAAGAGAAACAATTGCAGAAGTTTACAAGAAGACAGGATATGTAATTGATACCCATACAGCAGTTGCTGCAAAAGTATGCAAGGCATACCAAGATGCGAGCAAGGATGAGAAGAAGACAGTCATTGCATCCACTGCCAGCCCGTACAAATTTGCAAGAAGTGTTATGACAGCCATCGATGATAAATATGATGCCCTAGAAGAATTTGACTTAATTGATTCTTTGGAAGTGATTTCCAATGTAGATATTCCGAATGCAGTGGAAGAAATACGCAATGCAGAAGTGCTTCATACAAGAGAATGCGATGCAGACAAGATGGAAGAAACCGTGAAGGATATTTTGGGGGTCTAGATAGAAGCAATCATGTTACTATTCAGCCATACAGCTCGAATAAGCCATGCTTCTTCTCGCTGTGGCTAAGCGCCATATGTCAAATATATGCAATGTCGACTTACATGCGAGCATGACGTCGCCAGTGCATATATTTGCCCCATGGCTGAATAGTGAAAAAATTAACAATTTTTTATATGGAAAATATTGACGAGCCAACTCGTATCTTGTATAATGAGGTGCGATTGAGTAAATTATAACAATTTGAAAGAAAGAGGTTAGTGAAAGATGTCAAAAATCAACTTAGAAAACTATGGTATCACAGGAACAACTGAAGTTGTAAAAAACCCTTCTTACGAATTATTATTCGAAGAAGAAACAAAAGCTGGTTTAGAGGGCTTCGAAGTAGGACAAGAAAGTGAACTTGGTGCTGTTAACGTTATGACAGGTATCTATACAGGACGTTCTCCTAAAGATAAATATATCGTTATGGATGAAAACTCAAAAGATACTGTATGGTGGACAACAGACGAATATAAAAACGATAACCATCCAATTTCAGAAGAAGTTTGGGCTGAATTAAAAGCTCTTGCACAAAAAGAACTTTCAAACAAGAGATTATTTGTTGTAGATGCATTCTGTGGAGCAAACAAAGACACAAGAATGGCTATCCGTTTTGTAATGGAAGTTGCTTGGCAAGCACACTTTGTAACAAACATGTTTATTAAACCATCTGCAGAAGAACTTGAAAACTTCGAACCAGATTTCGTTGTTTACTGTGCTTCAAAAGCAAAAGTAGAAAACTACAAAGAATTAGGACTTAACTCAGAAACAGCTGTAGCATTCAATATTACAAGCAAAGAACAAGTTATTCTTAACACATGGTATGGTGGAGAGATGAAGAAAGGTATGTTCTCAATGATGAACTACTTCCTTCCATTGAAAGGTATTGCTTCTATGCACTGTTCAGCAAACACAGATATGAACGGTGAAAATACAGCTATTTTCTTTGGTCTTTCAGGAACAGGTAAGACAACATTGTCTACAGATCCAAAACGTCTTCTTATTGGTGATGACGAACACGGCTGGGATGATGAAGGTGTATTCAACTTTGAAGGTGGATGCTATGCGAAAGTTATTAACCTTGATAAAGAATCTGAACCAGATATCTACAATGCAATCAAACGTAACGCATTATTAGAAAACGTTACAGTAGATGCAGAAGGTAAAATTGACTTTGCTGATGGTAGTGTTACAGAAAACACTCGTGTATCATACCCAATCGACCACATTGAAAACATTGTGCGTCCAGTATCAGCAGCACCTGCAGCTAAGAATGTAATCTTCCTTTCAGCAGATGCATTTGGAGTACTTCCTCCAGTGTCAATCTTGACACCAGAACAAACAAAATACTACTTCTTATCAGGTTTCACAGCAAAACTTGCTGGTACAGAACGTGGTATTACAGAACCAACACCTACATTCTCAGCATGCTTCGGTCAAGCATTCTTGGAATTACATCCAACAAAATATGCTGAAGAATTAGTTAAGAAGATGGAAGCAAATGGTTCAAAAGCATACTTAGTAAACACAGGATGGAATGGTACAGGAAAACGTATCTCTATCAAAGATACACGTGGTATCATCGATGCAATCCTTGACGGTTCAATCGAAAAAGCAGATACAAAGAATATTCCATACTTCAACTTTGAAGTGCCAACAGAACTTCCAGGAGTTGATACAAATATTCTTGATCCTCGTAACACATACGCTGATGCAGCTGAATGGGAAACAAAAGCAAAAGATCTTGCTGGACGTTTCATTAAGAACTTCGCTAAATATACAACAAACGAAGCTGGTAAAGCATTAGTAGAAGCAGGACCACAATTATAATTACAATTGTAAATTTTGGAGAAGGTGAAAGCCTTCTCCTTTTTGTTGAAAAATCCGCTGTCTGGGCTCCTGCATTTGTCAGAGAGTTGAAAAACTAATTTTTCCAAAATGTTCATAGCATGGAAAATGCTTTATAGGAATAACATAATGTTAGAGGTTGAAAAGCATTCGACAATGTTTTATAATAACTTCAAGAGAACCTGGAATGTTCGAAGCTTCCGGTATTTTGAACCTACAGTACTTTAAACGGGATTCCTATATCTCTGTAATATGTCAGGCCTCCGATGATTTGTAGTGGAAGACAAAAAAGCAGATGCGGTCACCCACCTAGCAATAGCTAGGAGTCAAAATACGGAAAACGGCATTTTGGGGGTTAAGAGAATCACTAATGATAAGGGCAGTTGCGAGAGCAACTGCTCATTTTTTTGCCTAAATTTGCATATAAATGAAAAAAAGTATGGACAAGAGGGGTCTCTGTGTATAGAAAAAAATTTTTTTATTATGGAGGGTTCTTAATTCTGTTGATACTGACTTGTGTATTTGTATTAGCAGACTTGATTGATAGAAGAGAGTATTCGCAGGCACAGATTGAATCTACGCTTCCACAAAAGCTGAGGCAGAATGTAAACGAGAAGATAAGAGTTTTAATCAAATCAAATGGATTTACGCAAATTACACATACAGAAGTGCAGCTACAGGCAGAGTCGGGATTAAAAATAACGAATGGAGAAAACAGTATAGAATGTGAAGCGGGGCAAACTATTATCATTTCTCCCAATGATGAACGATTTCAGACAGGAACCATACAAGTGGAAAGCCGAGATGAGAGAGAAAAAGTAACTTTCGCTTCCTTGCAGCGAGGCTATGGCGTTCCATCTTATCGCGGGAAATTAGAATTATTTAAAACGGCGGAAGGGATTGTTATAGTCAATGAACTTCCATTAGAAGAATACTTATATGCCGTGGTTCCAAGCGAGATGCCGGCTTCTTATGAATTAGAGGCGTTAAAAGCACAGGCTGTCTGTGCTCGAAGCTATGCATACAACCAAAGCAGAGACTATGCATATCCCGAGTATCAGGCACATGTGGATGATAGCACTGCCTTCCAGGTATATGGAAACTCACAAGAGCAAGAAAGTACGAATCGTGCAGTAGACGCCACTTGTGGAGAAAAAATCTGGTATAACAATCAGGTCGCAACTGCATACTATTATTCAACATCTTGTGGAAAGTCTGCCAGTATCACCGCTTGGGGAGGGGATTTGAATGAATCTAATCAGTACTTGGCAAGTATTCATGTGTGTAATGAAAAGGGGGAATCCTACGAAGCATCATTACCTTGGTATCGGTGGACAGCCACAGTACCAGAACAGACCATGTCTGATTTAATAGAACTGAATACTCAAACGGATATAGGGACTTTATTGAACTTAACAATTACAAAGACTGGAGAGGGAGGAATCGCACAGGAGATTACTGCAGTGGGAACAACGGGTAAAGTTCTTGTGGAAACAGAAAATAAAATCCGGCGTGCATTAGGAGGCAGCGGATACACTATTGAGAAGCAGGATGGCTCAAGTGTAAGTAGTTCCGAGCTGTTGCCAAGTGCTTTTATTTCCATCGATAAGAAAAATGGAAATTACATTATTCATGGTGGAGGTTATGGACATGGGATTGGCATGAGTCAGAATGGTGCAAATGAAATGGCAAAGCAAGGGAGAGATTATCGGCAGATTCTGACAACCTTCTACACAGGAGTGACTGTGGAGTAGTAAGAGAGCAGTCTACAGAACTTTACGAAACGGGAAAAATATGGTATGATTGCGTCAGATTAGGAAGGTGAGGAAACCTCATATGAGAATGGTTTTAAAAAAGATTTTTAAGTTTGTTGATAGAGTTGGGCAGGATCACGTGGGCGCATATGCAGCTCAGTCGGCCTTCTTTTTAGTGTTATCGCTGATTCCGATTATCTTGTTGCTGTTGACATTGGTACAATATACACCAGTGACCAAGGCGGATGTCATGAGTGCGGCATATGAGTTGTTTCCGGTGACTATTCGAACTACCATTGTATCCATTATCAATGAAGTATACAACCAGTCAAGGGCGCTGATTCCGGTAACAGCACTTGTGGCTATTTGGTCAGCGGGACGTGGAACCATGGCTATTACCAACGGGCTTAACTGTATTCATAAAGAATCGGAAACGAGAAACTATTTCTTTTTGCGTATTCGAGCAGCATTTTATACTATATTGTTGATTGTAGCCATTGTGCTATGTTTGGTATTGTTGGGATTTGGTAACAGCATTAGTTTACTGGTGAATCAACACATACCGGTATTTCGTTACATTACAGATTTTATTATCGAAATCAGAACAATTGCTATCCTGTGCGTGTTGGTGGTGTTTTCTATCTGTGTATACCGTTTTTTGCCAAATAATCAGAAAAAATTGAAGAGTCAGTTGCCAGGTGCCATTTTTACTGCAGTTGGCTGGACCATGGCCTCTTTTCTGATTTCCGTGTACATGGATATATTCAAAGGATTTACTAATATGTATGGAAGCCTGACGACAGTTGTGCTGATTATGCTGTGGTTTTATTTTTGTATGTATATCCTGCTGATTGGCGGAGAGATTAATGTGTTGGTGGAAGAAAAACTTGGTGAATAAATTAAAGTTTAAGAAGAGGAAAGTAAATTCCTTGACATCCTGATTTAATGTGGTAAAATAAGAAAAGATTTGAATATCAAAAAGCAATGAACGTGATAAGTAGTGCACTGTTTTCCAACAGAGAGAGGAGATCATCGGCTGTAAGTTTCCTTTGGTTCAGGCAGGAATCGAATTTCGCACGGGAGCTGTATCTTTGAACATACATAAAAGTAAGTAGGAGATAACGTATACTGCACGTTACGCAGACTTAAGAGCTTACATCGCAGATGTAGGAATTAGGGTGGTACCGCGATTGACCTCGTCCCTTTGTTGGGGACGAGGATTTTTTTTACTATTCAGCCATGCACAGATTTTAAGGTGGTCTGAGGCTTTATGGCCGAATAGTAACAGATTTTAAAAAAGAAGGAGAAGAAAACATGAGCATGGAAACAATCAAAACAGATTATCTTGCAGAATTAGAAGTCATCACAGACGCAAAACAACTTGCAGATTTCTGGGCAAAATACCTTGGAAAAGGTGGAGAAGTTCAAAAATTAATGAACGGCATTAAGAGTGTGCCAAACGAAGAAAAGAAAGCATATGGTCAGGCTGTAAACCAAATTAAAGTATGGGCACAGGGTCTTTATGACGCCAAAAAAGAAGAAATTGACAAACAGGCCATGCTGGCTCGTTATGAAGAGGAAAAATTAGATGTCACACTTCCTGTGAAAGAAGCAAAGGCAGGAAATCTTCATCCGCTTACATGTATTAAAAACGAGATTATTGACGTATTTGTAGGCATGGGATTCGATGTGTTTGAGGGTCCGGAAATCGAAGATGACGACCACAACTTTACAAGACTCAACGTATTAAAAGACCATCCTTCCAGAGATATGCAGGATACATTCTGGTTAACAGAAGATTTACTTTTACGTACTCATACATCACCGGGACAAATCCGTGTAATGGATGCGCAGAAACCACCAATAAAGGTGCTTGTACCGGGAAAAGTTTTCCGTTCTGACAGTGATGCAACTCATTCACCAATGTTCAGTCAGATGGAAGGTTTGGTTGTAGATAAACACATTACACTTTGCGATTTGCAGGGAATGCTAGACCAATTTGTAAAAGCCTTATTCTCTGATGAAGCAAAGACAAGACTTCGTCCGTCTTACTTCCCATTTACAGAGCCATCTGTAGAGGTAGATGTAAGCTGCTTCAAATGTGGCGGCAAAGGATGTTCACTTTGTAAAGGAACCGGCTGGATTGAAGTACTAGGCGGCGGAATTGTGAATAACAAAGTATTGGAAAATTGTAATATTGACCCTAATGAATACTCAGGACTTGCATTTGGTATCGGTATCGAACGTATTGCAATGCTGAAGTACGGTATCAATCACATGGGTAAATTATTTGAAAATGATGTTGAATTCTTAAAACAATTCAAGGCATAGATGGAGGGACAAGATGAAAGTTTTATATAGTTGGTTAAAAGAATATGTGGATATCGATGTAACTCCAAAGGAACTGGAAGAGAAACTGTTCTCTGTTGGCTTTGAAGTAGAAGGTATGGAATACTTAGGAGAGAATTTAGAAAATGTAGTAGTAGGTCAAAT
>JAZQBW010000049.1:0-11773 GCA_045545895.1 Faecalimonas sp. | reverse complement strand
AATATCATTCACTACATGCATGATAAATACTGCTACGAAAAAATCCAAATGGCTCTTCATGACAGAGAAGTAAAACGTTACTTTGCAACAGGTATTGCCGGACTTTCAGTAGTAGCTGACTCATTAAGTGCTATCAAGTATGCAAAAGTAAAACCAGTTCGTGATGAAGATGGTTTAGTAGTAGATTACGAAGTAGAAGGCGACTTCCCTAAATATGGTAATGATGATGATGACGTAGATGAATTGGCAGTTATGGTTGTTCGTTCATTTATGGACAAGATCAGAAAACATCACACATACCGTCATGGTGTACCGACAATGTCAATCCTTACAATTACTTCAAACGTTGTATATGGTAAGAAGACAGGTAACACACCAGATGGTAGAAAACAAGGAGAACCATTAGCACCAGGTGCAAACCCAATGCACAGACGTGATACACATGGAGCATTAGCATCACTTGCTTCTGTAGCTAAGATTCCATTCAGACACGCACAAGATGGTATCTCAAACACATTCTCAATCATTCCGGGTGCTCTTGGTAAAGAAGACCAAATCTTCGCAGGAGACTTAGATGTTGACAGAATTGAAGACTGCAGAGATATGGCATGCAACATTCCTAACATCTTAGAAAGTGTTGATGCTGAGTAATTCACGCAGTATAATAAAGACAGAATAGATAATAAGGAGGAATTTGAAATGGCAGTAAACCAACAACAAATTGACAATTTAGTGAATATGTTAGATGGATACGTAGAACAAGGTGGACATCACTTAAACGTGAACGTATTTACAAGAGACACATTATTAGATGCACAGGCACATCCAGAAAACTACCCACAATTAACAGTACGTGTTTCTGGTTATGCAGTAAACTTTATTAAACTTACAAAAGAACAACAGGATGACGTAATTTCACGTACTTTCCATGAAGGTATGTAATTTGTAAGATATAAAGAATTGGCAGGAGATGGATTTTTCCATCTCCTGTTTTTAGGTAGTAACGAACATAAATTGGAGCGAAGATTTGCGCTGTTTCCACATCTTAAGCGAAATGTAGTTCTTTTTCAAGCTTGCAAGGAATAAATTGACTTATAAAGACCACATTTAAAGGATGGAAGACTTATGGCACAATTTATTCAATATTTGTACGAGTATGAGAATGGCGAGCGGGTACGCAACTTGGGATTTATGAAAGTAGATAAACAGATGGATAAGACGGTGATGCAGATTTACGCAAAGCAGTTGGATGAAATTTCGGGAATTCAATTTCAAAGGGAGGATGGTAGCAGATATCTAGCTACGTGGGAGGAAGAAGGCGAGCAGATGCCATCACAGGGAATGCCACCTATGCAGGAGTCTCCGCAGCAATCACCACAAGGACGCCCGCAGCAGATACCGTCGCAACAGCAAAGCCCGCCACAGCAGCAGACACCGATGCAAGAGGCGCCACAGCAGACTCCGCCAACAATGAGACCGCCGCAACAACAAATTCAGAATGAGGCAGAGGAGGTTTCTGCATATATTCCTCCAAATACAGTGCGTTACGAAAAAATCCAAAGGCAGGATTTGTCCAGACTTCCAAGAAAAGAGTGGAGATTAGCAAACAATAACTTCTTGTTACATGGATTTTATAACTATCACCACTTGCTTTACATAGAGGATGGAGATAAAATATGGATTGGAGTACCTGGAATTTATCATGAGAAAGAAAAGTCAGCAGCAAAAGCCTTTGGCTTTTCTGAGTTTCGGAGGCTGACAGATATAGAATTGGAGCTTTCGGAGGAAGAAAAGAATACCTATGATGATTTTGGATACTGGTGTCGACAGGTAGGAAGCAGACCATAAAGAGGTGAGCGTATGATAAATCAAGATGAAAAATACATGAGAGAGGCCATTAAACAGGCTAAAAAGGCATATGCACTGGGGGAAGTGCCAATTGGCTGTGTGATTGTCTATGAAGATAAAATCATAGGGCGTGGGTATAACCGCAGGACCATTGACAAGAATACCCTTGCTCATGCAGAGATGATGGCTATAAAAAAAGCGAGCAAAAAAATGGATGACTGGCGACTGGAGGACTGCACCATGTATGTGACGCTGGAACCTTGTCAGATGTGTTCGGGAGCCATCGTACAATCTCGCATGAAAAAAGTTGTTATCGGTTGCATGAACCCCAAGGCGGGATGTGCAGGCTCTATTTTGAATCTGTTGCAGATGGAAGAGTTTAATCACCAGGTGGAACTGGAAATTGGTGTATTGGGTGAGGAATGCAGTGCTATGATGAAGCAATTTTTCAGGGAATTGCGAGAGAAAAGTAAGTAAGAGCATTGACATTTCGGACGAAGTGATAGTATAATAAATAACCGTGCAGCCGGGGCGGTAGCGGTGCCTTGTACCTACAATCCGCTATAGTAGGGGTGATGTTGCATGGAGGGCTTTTCTTTGTGGGGCTGCCCTCTGAAAGTGGCGTAGATGCTTGGGTCTTGAGCGACGGAAATCTATGAACCGTGTCAGGTCGGGAACGAAGCAGCACTAAGTAGAACCTTCCGGGTGCCGCAAGGGTGCCTGGGCTGAGTTAACTACAGAGGTAACGTCCATGAAGGAAGTTCGAAATGCAACGCACGTAAAAAGAAAAGGTGTTATTGCATTACTAGTTGTGAAAACTGATGATACAATAGCATCTTTTTTGTTACATGAAAGTTTAGAAAGATATAAGGGAGACGAGAAACATATGAACGTTGTTTTGACGGCAATCAACGCAAAATATATACATTCCAATCTGGCGGTATACAGCCTTCGTGCATATGCCGCACCATATAAGGATGAAATTCAAATTGCAGAATATACAATCAATCAGCAATTGGATGATATCTTAATGGACTTATACAAAAAGAAACCGGATATTTTATGTTTCTCATGTTACATATGGAATCTTCTCTATGTGGAGGAACTGATTCGAGAAGTGAAAAAGATATTTCCAAATCTGCCGATTTGGGTGGGTGGCCCGGAGGTGTCTTACGATGCAAAGGATGTTCTGGCACGGCTTCCTGAAGTGACAGGAGTGATGTGTGGCGAGGGAGAAGAGACATTTTTAGAGTTGCTACATTATTATCACGGTAATCAGAAGGCAAGAAGTATCTCGCAGATTGCTGGTATTGCTTATCGAGATGAAGAAGGAAATATTCACCAGAATGAATGGAGAAAAACCATTGATTTAAGCTTGGTTCCATTTGTGTATCAAGATATGGCTGACTTCAAAAATAAGATTATCTATTACGAAAGTAGCCGAGGATGCCCATTTTCCTGTAGTTATTGCTTGTCTTCGGTGGATAAATGTTTGAGGTTCCGTGATTTAGAATTGGTGAAAAAGGAGTTGCAGTTTTTCATTGATGAGGAAGTGCCGCAGGTGAAGTTTGTAGACCGAACATTCAACTGTAAGCATGACCATGCCATGGAGATTTGGAAGTATCTGATGGAGCATGACAAGGGAATTACCAATTTCCATTTTGAGGTTGCGGCGGACTTATTGAATGAAGAAGAGCTTCAACTGATTGAAAACATGCGCCCGGGGCTCATCCAGTTGGAAATAGGGGTGCAGTCTACAAATGAAGAGACCATTCGGGAAATCAGAAGAACCATGAGATTTTCTGAGGTGGCAAGGATTGTAAAACGGATTCAGCAAAGGGGCAATGTACATCAGCATTTAGACTTGATTGCAGGGCTTCCATACGAGGATTTGAAGAGCTTTCAGAAGTCATTTGATGAGGTCTATGGGCTGCATCCGGAGCAGTTACAGTTAGGATTCCTTAAAGTGCTGAAAGGCTCCTATATGGAGGAGAAGAAAGAGGTTTACGGTCTTGTATTTAAGAGCAAACCGCCTTATGAAGTATTGTATACCAACTGGCTATCTTATGAAGATGTATTGGCACTTAAGTTGGTGGAGGAAATGGTGGAGGTTTACTATAACAGTGGCCAGTTCTCATACACGCTTCGCCATTTGGAGAAGGAATACGAATCTCCATTTATGTTATATTTGGAACTTGGAAAATACTATGAGCATCATAGGCTCCATCTTATGAGTCATTCCCGTATTACCAGATATGAGATTTTACTGGACTTTATCAAAAGCCGCAACACGGAGAAAGAAGAACTCTATCGGGAACTTTTAACCTTTGATTTGTATTTGCGTGAAAATGTAAAGAATCGTCCGGAGTTTGCCGGCGAATATTCTGTGTCCAAGGAGTTTTTGAATCTTTTTTATGAGGAGGAAGGGGCGCAACACAGATATTTGAAAGGGTACGTTCAGTATGACAAGCGGCAACTGCGGAAGATGACTCATATGGAACAGTTCCGTTATGATGTTCTAGGGCAAGGAGAAGCCAAGGAAGTACGGATTTTGTTTGATTATGAAAATCGGAATCCTTTGACCCATCAAGCGAACGTATTCCAACTCCATGTCTGAATAGTAAGAGCAAATGGTAAAAAACTACTATGAAATCTTGCAAAAGCAGAGTAAAAAAGGTACAATGAAAAGATAAAAGTTTTCAATTTGAGAGGTAAGGTGAGATACATGAATTTTAATAATAAAAAGACGAAGAGAATCACTGCAATTATAATCCTGGTGATTATCGTTGCAATGGTTGCAACATCCGTTATTCCATATTTGTTATAAGGCGAATATAAAGAGGTGACTACTATATGCAACAAACACGTAGATCAAGAAGAGCTACCAGACAGAGAAAAAGAATATTGATGACGGGCGGCGTGGTATTGGCAGCAATCCTAATTGTTTTTTTGGGAATCTATCTTGTGCTGCGCCATACAGTGAATCGGATCGAGAAAGATAGGATTTGCAATAACGTTTTCATCGATAAGATTGATGTGTCCGGAATGAAGTCGGACCAGGCGAAAGAGGCCATTGAGAAGAAGCTTCATGAATACGGAGCCATCGCAATTGGTTTGGAAGCTGAGGAAGTGAAGGTGGAAGTGCTCTTAAGTGAACTTGGTTTCCAGATGAAAGATGTGGATCAATTGGTGAAAAAAGCGGTTTCCTTTGGAAAAAAAGGAGGGGTTTGGAGCCGATATTCTCTCCTCAAGGATTTGGAAGAAGAGGCTAAGGTTTTCGATGCTGTTTTCACAGTGAATGAAGAATTGGTAGAGAAAGTCATTGCCGAAAAGATTCCGGAACTTAAGAATGCAGCAAAAGATGCCACCATTACTCGTCAGAATGATGCATTTGTCATCACAGATGAGGTAAAAGGAGTGGCAGTTGATGTGGACGAATCTGTGAAGACAATTGAAAAGTATTTCAATACAGAATGGTCCTATGATACAGGTAACATTAAGCTGGTGACAAAGGTGGATGAACCGAAGGTCACAAGAGCGCAGTTGGAGACCATACAAGATGTTCTGGGAACATTTACAACCAACTGTGGTACTGGTGGGGGAAGAGTGCAAAATATTAAGACCGGCGCAGCTCACATTAATGGGAAATTGCTCATGCCGGGAGAAGAGTATTCGGCCAATGCGGCTATGGAGCCATATACGGAGGAGAATGGATTCACAGAAGCAGGTTCCTATGAGAATGGAAAAGTGGTTCAAAGCATGGGTGGAGGCATTTGCCAAGTTTCCAGTACCTTATATAACGCGGTGATTTTGGCCGAACTGGAGATTGTAGAGCGAGCAGCTCACTCTATGCTGGTAAGTTACGTGGAGCCATCTATGGATGCAGCCATTGCCGGTGATTTTAAGGACTTGAAGTTTAAGAATAACCTAGACACTCCCGTATACATCGAAGGCTATGTCAAAGGAGCCTACATTACATTTAATATTTATGGAAAAGAGACCAGGCCGGAAGGAAGAACGGTGAAATTTGAGCACGAAGTAGTGAGCTCCACACCGGCAGGCAAGAAATTTGTGGCATCGGGAGATGAACTTGGGGTGATTAAAAAAGCATCCTCCGGGTATACGGGGATGAAGGCAAAGCTCTGGAAAATCGTCTATGAAAATGGTGCTGAGGTTAGCCGTAAGGTGGTAAATAATAGCACATATCGTGCGTCAGAAGCAATATACAACGTGGGCACTGCCTCTGACCATGCAGAAGCAGCGGCAATTGTAAACAATGCCATTGCAAGTCAGAACGAGGATACCATCAATGCAGCCATTGCGGAGGCTAATGCATTGATTGCTGCGGCCAGTGCACCGGCAGAAACAACAGGAGATGCAGGGGAACCTGCGCAATAGACAAGATGAAAGTAGGAAAAGTATCACAGACCGTATTGAAGCGTTCGATTCTAAAGACATTACAATTTCAGAGAGAAGAAGCAATCATCGAACCTTCTATAGAGGAGATGTGCTACGGCATAGAAGTGAAGGATGGGGAACAGGTTCTCTCTACCAGTGTGGCCTTGTATGGCAATGAGAAGGATCTGGGCGTGTTTGCCCTGGCGCAGGTTGTGAATGACTTGGCCACAAGAGGAGCCAAGGCTGTGGGAGTCAGTGTACACATAATGCTTCCCCCATATGCCTATGAGTCTAGATTAAAAGCCATGATGGAGCATATAGAAGGAGCGGGCAGTGCACATGCTGTTCAGATTCTATGCGCCAAGGCAGAGGTAAGCCCTGCAATTAGCAAAGCAATTGTGTACATGAATGGTGTGGGCGTATTGAAAAAGGGAGAACTTCTTCAAAGCAGCATGGGAAAAGCAGACCAGGACATTGTACTATTAAAATGGATTGGGCTGGAAGGTACTTTCCGTGTGATGCGGGAAAAAGAGGAAGAACTTTCCAAACGTTTTGTGCCAACCTTTTTGAATCAGATTCAGATGTTGGAGCCGGAGATTTTCTCAGAAAAGGCACTTTTTCTGGCAAAAGATTTTGGGGTATCAGCTATGCATCAGATTACAAGCGGTGGCATTTTGGCAGCTCTTTGGGAGTTTGCAGAAAGCTCCGGTGTGGGTATGGAAGTGGATCTAAAGAAGATGTCTATCAAACAGGAAACCGTAGAAGTCTGTGAGTATTTTCATTTGAATCCATATCAACTAACCTCTGCAGGTAGTATTTTAATCGCTACTGATCGTGGGGAGGAGTTGGTTTCCAAGTTTGCAGAGGAAGGCATTTGGGCCACGATTTTAGGAAGAACTACAGTGGATAAAGCAAGAGTGATTCTGGGCGGAGAGGAAAAAAGATTTTTAGACAGACCTGCAGCAGATGAACTTTTGAAAATATATAATGGGGAGTAATCCCAATAAAAATGATGGAGGTATTTATGAGAACACAAATCTTAAAGTATATTGAAAAGAAAAGCAAAGTTGATTTGGGTGAATTGGCAATTATGCTTGGCACAGATGAAGTGACCATTGCAAATGAGATTGCAGATATGGAAAAAGAAAAGATTATCTGTGGATATCACACATTAATCGATTGGGATAAAGCAGGAGTAGAAACAGTGACTGCCCTCATTGAGGTGCGTGTAACACCACAGAGAAATCAAGGATTTGATAAAATCGCAGAGCGTATTTACAACTATCCGGAAGTAACTTCTGTGTATTTGATTTCAGGGGCATATGACCTTCTTGTAACCTTGGAAGGAAAGACATTGAAAGAAGTGTCACAATTTGTCTCTGATAAATTGTCACCGGTTGAGTCAGTGCTTAGCACAGCAACCCATTTTATCTTGAAAAAATATAAAGATCATGGAACTATCTTAGTGAAGAAATCAAAAGCGGAAAGGATGTTAGTGACACCATAATGAGAAATCCATTAGCAAAAAAGGTTGTAGACATTGCTCCATCCGGAATTCGTAAATTTTTTGATATCGTAAGCGAGATGCCGGATGCCATTTCTCTCGGGGTAGGGGAACCGGACTTTGACACACCATGGCGGGTCAGAGAAGAAGGAATTTACACTCTGGAGCGAGGCAAGACGTTCTACACCTCAAATTCAGGCTTAAAAGAATTAAAAATAGAAATTTGCAAATACTTAAATAGAAAAGTCAACGTAAAGTATGACTATAACAGTGAAGTGATTGTGACCGTTGGAGGAAGTGAAGGAATTGACATTGCCCTTCGTGCAATGCTGGATCTAGGGGATGAAGTTCTGATTCCACAACCATGTTATGTGTCCTATCTTCCGTGTACCGTGTTGGCAGACGGAGTTCCGGTTACCATTCCACTGCAGGAAAAGAATGAGTTTAAATTAACAGCAGAGGAGTTGGAAGCAGCGATCACACCAAAGACAAAGATTTTGATTATGCCATTTCCAAACAATCCAACAGGTTCCATTATGACAAAAGAGGATTTGGAACCGATTGTAGAGGTTGTAAAAAAATATGATTTGTTTGTCATTACAGACGAGATTTATTCGGAGCTGACTTACAAATCAGAACATGTTTCTATCGCAAGTTTTGAAGGCATGAAAGAGCGTACCATTTTAATTAATGGTTTTTCAAAAGGCTTTGCCATGACGGGATGGAGACTTGGGTATGCATGCGGACCAAAAGTAATTATCGATCAGATGGTGAAGATTCATCAGTATGCAATTATGTGTGCACCTACCAACAGCCAGTATGCTGCGGTGGAGGCACTGAGAAACTGCGAAGATGAAGTGCAGGAGATGAGAGAGGCATATAATCAGAGAAGACGCTTTTTGGTACATGAATTTAAGCGGATGGGACTGCCTTGTTTTGAACCCTTTGGAGCATTTTACATATTCCCAAATATCCAGGAATTTGGCATGACATCAGAAGAGTTTGCAACACGCCTCTTGGAAGAAGAGAAGGTGGCCATCGTGCCAGGGTCAGCATTTGGGGATTGTGGAGAAGGATTCCTTCGTATCTCTTATGCATACTCTATTGAGGATTTGAAAGAAGCCCTTGGACGTTTGGAAAACTTTATCACACGCCTTCGCAGCAAAAAGTAGAGGGAACAAGAGATGTTAAATATTGTGTTATTTGAGCCGGAGATTCCGGCAAATACAGGGAACATCGGAAGAACCTGCGTGGCTACAAATACAAGACTGCACTTGATTGAGCCACTGGGCTTTCGTTTGGATGAGAAATCTTTAAAACGTGCCGGTATGGATTATTGGAAGGATTTAGATGTTACAACATACATCGATTTTCAGGATTTCTTAGAAAAGAATCCAGATGCAAAGATCTATATGGCTACCACAAAAGCGCCTAATGTCTACACAGATGTGTCATATGAACCAGACTGCTATATCATGTTTGGAAAAGAAAGTGCAGGCATTCCGGAGGAAATATTGGTGCATCATAAGGAAGACAGTATTCGAATTCCTATGGTAGGGGATATTCGTTCCCTGAATTTGGGAAATTCAGTTGCGATTGTACTTTACGAGGCACTGAGACAAAATCATTTTGAAGGTATGACAAAAGAGGGGCACCTGCACCGATTGGAGTGGGAGTAGGTTTCGCGGCAGAATGGGGGAACAAATATGAGGCATAAAAAGAAAGTATTCACTACATTAGCACTCATATCACAATTAGGAATTAGTATGATCGTTCCCATTTTCTTATGCACCTTTGTTGGTATGAAACTGGACGAGAAGTTCGGTTGGTCTGTTACCATACCATTGATTATACTAGGAATTTTAGCTGGTGCGCGTAATGTATATGGGTTGGTGCGCCAGGCGCAGGACGCGATAGTAGGCGAGGAAGATGAAGAAGAATAAAATATTATTTGAATTACTTATAGGAATAGTTCTAATGGGTATCCTAATACAGATTATCTGTATTCTGGTCTCGAAGGATTATTTATATAACGCAATCGGACTATGGAGTGGAGTAGCCATTGCGTGTTTTATGGCAATTCACATGAAACGTTCCATTGAAGACGTATTGGATTTGGGGGAAGAAGGCGGCGCAAAGCGTATGCGTTCCACCTATCTAGTGCGTATGACAGTGGTGGCAATCGCTATGGGAGTTGTCATCTATTTCAACCTTGGAAATCCAATAACTTTGTTACTTGGAGCTCTTACGTTGAAGCTTGCGGCTTATTTACAGCCGTATCTGCATAAGGAATAACTATTACAAAGAAAAGGAGGTTGAGCAAGTGGTAGGAATATTAGCTGCAGATGCTGATTTTATGATACACAGCCTAACCAAGCTGAAAGTATTTGGACAAGAAGTGTATCTGACAACCACTCATGTAAGCTTACTGCTGGTTTGTGTTGGACTGATTATCTTCGCTGCGGTAGTGAAGTCGAAATTGAAAGATACTGATGGAAAGCCCGGCGGACTGCAGAATGCGGCAGAGATGATTGTGGAGATGTTAGACGGCATGGTGAAAAGTTCCATGGGCAGTAAAACCGCAGTGAAATATCGTAACTATATCGGATCCTTATTTTTGTTTCTGTTAATCAGTAACATATCCGGTTTATTAGGACTTAGACCACCTACTGCGGACTATGGAGTTACTTTCCCGCTAGGTCTCATCACATTTGTTCTGATTCAATATAACAATATTAAGTGGAACAAATTCAGGGCTTTTACAGACCTGTTTCAGCCTATACCGGTTTTGTTCCCAATCAACCTGATTGGAGAACTGGCAGTTCCGTTTTCTATTTCCCTACGTTTGTTTGGTAACGTAGTATCGGGAACGGTTATTATGGCACTTATTTACGGATTGCTCTCAAAGGTAGCATTTCTTTGGCCGGGAGTGTTACATGCATATTTTGATATTTTTTCAGGTGCAATCCAGACGTATGTATTTTGTATGTTAACAATGGTATTTATCTCACAGAAAATACCGGAAAATAATGAATGATCATTTAGGAGGAAAAAATTATGGGTAATATTACAAACGAAGGTTTAATTTTAGCATGTTCAGCAATCGGTGCAGGTTTAGCGATGATCGCAGGTATCGGTCCTGGTATTGGACAAGGTAACGCAGCAGGACAAGGTTGTGCGGCAGTTGGTAGAAATCCGGGAGCAAAAGGTGACATTATGTCTACTATGTTACTTGGACAAGCGGTAGCAGAAACAACAGGTCTTTACGGTTTGGTTATCGCCTTAATCTTACTATTTGCAAATCCATTATTAGGAAAATTATAGGAAGGGGATCTGAACGTTGGAACGTTTATTTACACTGGATGCGCAATTTCTCTTTGACGCAGTCGTTTTAGCGCTCAGTATGCTGGTGCTTTTTACAGCGCTCTCATATCTCTTATTTAATCCGGTTCGGGATATGCTGGAAAAACGTAGGCAGAGAGTGGTGGATGATCAAGAAACGGCAAAACGGGAAAAAGCAGAAGCCATTGCGCTTAAGGAAGAATATGACCTCAAACTGAAGCAAGTGGAGAAGGAAGCAGAAGCGATTCTAAGTGAAGCTCGTAAAAAAGCAAAACAGAATGAGATGAAAATTGTTGCAGAAGCAAAAGAAGAAGCGGCTCGCATCATTGCTCGGGCAAACACAGAAATCGAATTGGAAAAGAAACGTGCACTGGACGACATGAAACAGGAAATCATTTCCATCGCTGCTATGATGGCAGAAAAAGTGGTGTCAGCTTCTATTGATATGAATGTACAGGAGAGTCTGCTTGACGAAACATTGAAAGAAATGGGTGAAGGTACATGGCAAAGTTAGTTTCAAAAACATATGGGGATGCATTGTTTGCAGTGGCTTTGGAAGAGAACCGTATGGATGAATTTTTTGAAGCGGTGAAGGTCGTGGCAGAGATTTTACGCACGAACAAAGACTTTGGCAAATTAATGAATCATCCAAAGATCATGAAAGAAGATAAAGTGAAGATT
>JAZQBW010000048.1:0-8787 GCA_045545895.1 Faecalimonas sp. | reverse complement strand
CTAATTATTCCGGTTGTAGAAAAGGTAACAGGAGATGCCAACGTACAGGCACAAAAGGTGCAAGGTTCTAATGCGGTGATTATTAAGACAAAGAGCCTTGGCTTAGAAGAACGTGAAGCATTCAATCAGGCGATGGCGGATGAGTTCCAAGTAGACGCTGCAACCATTACAGCGGAAAATATTAGTTCCACAATTAGTGCGGAGATGAGAAATGATGCCATTATAGCATTGCTGATTGCAACAGTTTGTATGCTGATCTACATCCGTATTCGTTTCAAGGATATTCGCTTTGCTACAAGTGCAGTACTTGCGCTTTTGCACGACGTGTTGATTGTACTTGCATTTTATGGAATTTCAAGAATCTCCATTGGAAATACATTTATTGCATGTATCCTTACCATTGTAGGATATTCCATTAATGCAACGATTGTTATCTTCGACCGAATCCGCGAAGCGTTGGAGGAAAAGAAGAAAAACGAAGAATTATCTACATTGGTGAATAAAAGTATTACAGATACACTCACAAGAAGTATTTATACAAACGTGACAACGTTTATTATGATTGCGGTTTTATATGTACTTGGAGTGAATTCTATTAGAGAGTTTGCAATGCCGCTTATGGTCGGTGTTATTGGGGGAACATTCTCTTCAATCTGTATTACAGGTCCGTTGTGGTATGTGATGAAAACAAAATTTGTGAAGAAATAAATAATAGGGGGCGGAAAAATCATAGGGTTTTTCTGCCTTCTTTTGTGTAGGAGTATGTATGGAGAAATGGTTTATCATGCGAAAGGGAGCGCCTTTTCAGGAAATCGCGGAAAAATTTCAAATTCATCCGATTTTAGCCAGATTAATCCGCAATCGCGATGTGGTGGGTGATGAAAATATTCAGATGTACCTGCATGGAACAATCAGTGATTTACATGATGGAATGCTTTTAAAAGATATGGATAAGGCGGTGGATATTCTGCTGGAAAACCTTCATGAGGATAAGAAGATTCGTGTCATAGGGGACTATGATATTGATGGGATTAATGCCACTTACATTTTACTGGAGGGACTTGGCGCCCTTGGAGCCCGTGTAGATATGGATATTCCTGACAGGATGAAGGATGGGTATGGCCTTAATATCCATTTGATTGACAGAGCTTTTGATGCAGGGGTAGATACTATTATCACTTGTGATAACGGGATTGCAGCAAAAGAGGAAATCGAATATGGAAAAAGTCTTGGTATGACAATCATTGTTACTGACCATCATGAAGTTCCGTTTGAAGAGGGAGAAGAAAAGAAATACATTCTTCCACCGGCCGATGCGGTGATTGATCCAAAACAGATAGATTGTCAATATCCGTTCAAGGGGCTATGTGGTGCTGCGGTAGCCTATAAGCTGGTAGAGACATTGTTTAACGTGACAGGAAATGACGTGGAGGATGTGGATTACCTTATGGAAAATGTGGCAATCGCAACCGTGGGGGATGTGATGGATTTGGTGGAGGAAAACCGCATTTTCGTAAAACAGGGATTGGAAATGTTAAAAAGAACCCAGAATCTGGGGCTCAAAGCTCTGCTGGAATGTACGGGAGTGGATGTAGCCCACTTGTCAGCCTATCATATCGGCTTTGTGATTGGTCCTTGTCTTAACGCCAGTGGGAGACTGGATACGGCTAAGCGTGCATTGGAACTGCTTCGTGCAAAGACGAAAAAGGAAGCAGATATTCTTGCGGGAGATTTGAAGGCACTCAATGACAACCGAAAAGATATGACGGCCATTGCAGTGCGGGAGGCAATACAGCAGATAGAGGAGTCTACTTTGGTTGAGGATAAGGTGCTGGTAGTCTATCTTCCGGAATGCCATGAAAGTCTGGCGGGAATCGTGGCAGGCAGAGTGAGGGAACGTTTTTATAAGCCTACATTCATCCTGACAAAAGGGGAGGAAGGAGTCAAGGGTTCCGGGCGCTCAATTGATGGGTATCACATGTATGAGGAACTGAATAAATGCAAATCCATTTTAACCAGATATGGTGGACACAAAATGGCGGCAGGCGTATCTATGGAAGAAGAACAAATCGATGTATTTCGTCATATGCTAAATGAGAATGCAAGGCTCATGGAAGTGGATTTAACAGAGAAGGTCTCTATTGATATGCAGTTGCCACTAGGCTATGTGAGTGAAACTCTGATTGAAGAGTTGGAATTATTAGAGCCATTTGGAAAAGGAAATACCAAACCGGTTTTTGTGGAAAAAGATATCGAACTGTTAAAAGGGGAAATCATTGGGAAAAATCAGAATGTAATGAAAATGCAGGTGCGCGACAGTTATGGAACGATTATGGAAGCTATGTATTTTGGAGATATAGAATTGTTTCTGGCACATTTAAAGGAAAAATATGGTACAGAATCAGTGGAACGTATGTTGCGAGGATTCCAGACCGGCATGAAACAGGCATTTACTTATTATCCAACCATAAATGAATATATGGGAAGAAAAACTTTGCAAATTGTGATTCAAAATTATCAGTAGTTATGCTATACTAAAATATATTTTTTGAGCTAGGAGTGACTTTTATGACGAAATCAATTGAAGAGTATGTAAGAAGTATTGTAGATTTCCCAGAACCGGGAATTATTTTTAGAGATGTCACCAGTATATTGGAGGATGCAGATGGCTTACATCTGGCAATCGACTTGATGCAGGAAAAATTGGAAGGAGTGGATTTTGATGTGGTAGTTGGTCCGGAGTCCAGAGGATTTATCTTCGGAATGCCAATCGCATACAACTTACACAAAGCATTTATTCCAGTCCGCAAGAAAGGGAAGCTTCCATGTGAGACGGTTTCCGTGGAATATGATTTGGAATATGGAAGTGCCGTGATTGAGATGCATAAGGATGCCATCAAGCCAGGGCAAAGGGTTGTGGTCATCGATGACCTGATGGCTACAGGAGGAACCATTGAGGCCATTACCAAGTTGGTGGAATCTTTAGGTGGTATTGTGGAAAAGATTGTATTCCTAATGGAATTGGAAGGTTTAGAAGGAAGAAAGAAACTGGAAGGGTACAATGTAGAAACGGTGATTGCATATCCGGGAAAATAATGTATCGAGGGGGCAAATACAATGGCATATGAGAGTAGTTTGGAAAATCCATATACCGAGCTTGAGATTGTAGACGGCCATGCTGTGAAACCGGCAGAGGACCATCAAGATCCAAAAAAGCTATATGAGATGTTAATTGCACGTGTTCGTAAGTATCACCCTTCTGCAGATATTACCATGATAGAGAAAGCGTTTGATATTGCATATCATGCGCATGAGGGACAATATCGTAAATCAGGGGAAGCGTATATTATCCATCCTTTATGGGTGGGAATTATTTTGGCTGAGCTGGAATTGGATAAAGAAACGATTGTCGCAGGAATCTTGCATGATGTGGTGGAAGATACTGTGATGACTGAGGAAGAGATTACAGAGGTCTTCGGCGAAGAAGTGGCTCTTCTGGTAGACGGGGTAACCAAGCTGGGGAAATTATCCTATTCTTCGGATAAGTTGGAAGTACAGGCTGAGAATCTTCGTAAGATGTTTCTTGCTATGGCCAAGGATATCCGTGTTATATTGATCAAACTTGCAGACCGTCTGCATAACATGAGAACACTGGAATTTATGCGTCCGGAAAAGCAGATGGAAAAGGCAAAGGAGACTTTGGATATCTATGCTCCCATTGCACAGCGTCTGGGTATTTCCAAAATTAAGACAGAATTAGATGATTTATCATTGAAATATTCCAAACCGGAAGTGTTTTTTGATTTGGTGCGCCAGATTAATGAGCGCAAGACAGAGAGGGAAGAGTTTGTAGACCATATAGTAAATGAAGTCTATGAACACATGCAAAATGCCCACATCAAATGTGAGGTAAAAGGCAGAGTAAAACATTTTTTCAGTATCTATAAGAAGATGGTGAACCAAGATAAAACCGTAGACGAGATTTACGATTTGTTTGCCGTCCGCATTATTGTAGATTCTGTGAAGGATTGTTATGCGGCGCTGGGTGTTATCCATGAGATGTACACACCGGTTCCGGGACGATTCAAGGATTATATTGCCATGCCAAAACCAAACATGTATCAGTCTCTGCATACCACACTCATGAGTTCAGTAGGTCAGCCTTTTGAAATTCAGATTCGTACAGCAGAGATGCACAAGACAGCGGAATATGGTATTGCGGCTCACTGGAAATACAAAGAATCCAATGATGGCAAGAAGAGTGTAGAGACCCAGGAAGAAGAAAAATTAACCTGGCTGCGCCAGATACTGGAGTGGCAGCAGGATACGGACAACAGGGAATTTTTAAGTCTGTTAAAAGGCGGCCTGGATTTGTTTGCAGAAGATGTGTACTGTTTTACACCAAATGGAGATGTGAAGAATCTGCCAAATGGCTCCACACCAGTGGACTTCGCCTATGCGATTCACAGTGCAGTGGGGAATAAGATGGTGGGTGCCCGTGTAAACGGGAAATTGGTGAACATTGATTATAAGATTCAAAACGGAGATCGAATTGAGATTCTGACTTCACAGAATTCCCGTGGACCAAGTCGTGACTGGTTGAATATTGTAAAAAGTACTCAGGCACGTAACAAGATAAACCAATGGTTTAAAAAGGAATTGAAGGAAGAGAACATCATCCGTGGAAAAGAAATGTTGGCTGCATATTGCAAGGCAAAATCTCTGGTGCTCAGTGATTTGACAAAACCAAAGTATATGCAAGTGGTGCAGACGAAGTATGGTTTCCGTGAGTGGGAAGGTATTCTTGCCACGGTTGGGCATGGTGGACTAAAGGAAGGTCAGGTAATTAACCGTCTTTTAGAGGAATACCAAAAAGACCATAGGGAAGTGCTTACAGACGAAAAGATTATCGAGAGAGTCAATGAAGCGACCAAGAATAAGGCTCATGTCAGCAAATCCAAGAGTGGAATTGTGGTAAAAGGGATTGACGATATGGCAGTACGTTTTTCAAGGTGCTGCAATCCGGTTCCGGGAGATGAGATTGTGGGCTTTGTGACCCGAGGACGGGGAATGTCCATTCACAGAACAGACTGTGTGAATATTATCAATTTATCGGAAGCAGAGCGAATTCGTCTTATTGATGCAGAATGGGAAGCAAGCATTACGGAAGAGCGTGGTCAGTATTTGTCAGGTATTAAACTCTATGCAAACAACCGTCAAGGTCTTCTGATGGAGGTTTCGAAGGTGTTTACGGAGAATAAGCTGGATATTAGTTCTATTAATACTCATTTGAGCAAACAAGGTGTTGCAACCATGGAGCTTGGCTTTATTATCAGTGGGCGTGACGAACTGACTCGTGTGGTGGAAAAACTTCGTCAGATTCCGGGAGTGATTGATATTGAGCGTACAGCAGGATAGAGGCTTCGGTTTTATCCGAAGCCTTTTTATATGGAGGTAATTGATGAAAATAGAGAAATTCGTACTTGGTTCCATGTCGACCAATTGCTATTTATTAATAAATGAGGAAACAAAAGAGCTAGTTGTCATAGACCCAGCTACATGCCCAGATTATTTGATAAATCATGTAAAATCCAATGGCTATATTCCAAAAGCAATCCTTCTTACACATGCTCACTTTGACCATGTGATGGGAATTGATGGTTGGGTGAAGGAGTTTGACATTCCAGTATATCTGCATGAGGAAGAAAAACTAATATTAGTTAATCCGAGTCTTAATCTGTCAGGTGTATTTGGCTCAAACTATTCTTATAATAAAGTGGAGTGTTTGCAAGAAAATCAAAAGTTAGGGGTGGCAGGCTTGGAGTTTCAGGTGATTCATACACCGGGACACACGGCAGGTGGATGTTGTTATTATGAAGAAGCAGAAGGCGTTTTGATAAGTGGAGATACCTTGTTTTATCGAAGCGTGGGGAGAAGTGATTTTCCGACAGGAAATATGGAAACCTTGGTTTCTTCAATCAGAGAGAAATTATTCTGTCTGCCGGATGATGTGATGGTGTATCCGGGCCATGATAGGGTGACAAGTATTGCAGATGAGAAGATGGGAAATCCGTTTGCGTAGAAGAGGTTTAAAATGATTCGAATTGTGGTAAATAGTGAGATATTTTCTTATGATATGTATCATATCATGAAGGCATTTTATCCAAATGAAAGCTACGAGCAAGTTTTGGATGAGACAAATGAATATGCCGTACACATAGAAACACGAGTGTTTGAAAATATTCAATGGTTTATAGTACAAGAGAAAGAAATAGATGCCTTCAAAGACCGAAAGGCAAAAAAGAGGTATGTCAATCTAAAACTTTATGACTGGCTCAAGGAGCAAACAGGTAAGGAACTTGCTTGGGGCATTCTCACAGGAGTGCGTCCAACAAAGCTGATGATGGGCTTATTAGAATCCGGCATGTCTGATGGCGAAGTACAAAGCTGGATGAAGAAGAATTATGGTATTACAGATGCCAAAGCACAGTTGGGGCTTGCGGTTGCAAAGAAAGAGAAAGCACTTTTGGAGCAACTTGACTATGAAAATGGTTACAGTCTTTATATTGGGATTCCGTTTTGTCCATCCATTTGTTCTTATTGTTCTTTTTCATCTTATCCAATCGGATTGTGGAAGAAACGGGTGGATGAATACTTGGATGCTGTGTGTAAGGAACTAAGTTATATTGGAAAGATTGCGAAGGAAAAAGGGAAAAAGTTAAATACCGTTTATATCGGAGGAGGTACACCGACAACTCTTGAAGCGGAACAATTGGATAGATTGCTTATACATTTGGAAAACAATTTTTCTTATGAAGAGCTAAAAGAGATTACAGTAGAAGCGGGGCGCCCAGATAGTATTACTAGAGAAAAACTGGAAGTGCTTAAGGCACACAAGATTGGACGAATCTCTATCAATCCACAGACTATGCAGCAAAAGACCCTTCATGAAATCGGAAGATGGCATACGGTAGAGGATATGAAACGTGTATATGTCATGGCGAGAGAAATGGGATTTGACAATATCAATATGGATTTGATAGCAGGACTGCCGGGAGAAACAGCAGAGGACATGCAAGATACGTTAGAGCAGATTAAAGAACTGGCACCGGATAGCCTGACAGTGCATGCACTTGCCATGAAGCGGGCATCAAGACTTGCACGTGAGCAGAAGGAAAACGCTGCAGGGAAGAAGTTAGCCGAAGTGCCAAAAGAAGAGAGACTACAAGATGCAGGAGACGTTTCAACAGTATTGCTTGACACAGAGCAGGTGGCAGAAACGCTCTCGCGTATGATAGACCTGGCAGCAGACTATGCAAGAGCCATGGAATTAGAGCCGTATTATCTCTACAGACAGAAAAATATTGCTGGGAATTTTGAAAATGTTGGCTATGCAAAGGTTGACAAAGCAGGAATATACAATATACTTATTATGGAGGAAAAGCAATCTATTATTGCAGTAGGAGCAGGTGCATCTACTAAGATTGTAGTTCCGGAGGACAAAGCAGAGATGGACCCAAAGACAGGCAATAAAAAGAGAATTGTCCGAGTGGAAAATGTAAAAGACGTAGAGCAGTACGTGAGTAGGATTGATGAAATGATTAAGCGAAAGGAAGAACTATTATGGCTTTGAAAAAGAAACCGGTAACCGGTATGAAGGACATGATGCCGAAGGAGATGGAAATCCGAGATTATGTCATTCAGATGATCAAAGATACTTATAAAACCTTTGGATTTACATCCATGGAGACCCCTTGCGTGGAGCATATTGAGAACCTTTGCAGCAAACAAGGTGGAGACAATGAGAAACTTATTTTCAAGATTTTAAAACGTGGTGAAAAATTAAAATTAGAAACAGCTGAGACAGAGGCTGACTTGGTTGACGGAGGGCTCAGATATGACCTTACCGTACCACTTGCAAGATATTATGCGAACCACGCAAATGAACTTCCATCTCCATTCAAGGCAATGCAGATTGGCAATGTGTGGAGAGCTGATCGCCCACAAAGAGGGCGTTTTCGCCAGTTCGTTCAGTGTGATATTGATATTTTGGGAGAACCAAGTAATCTTGCAGAGATTGAACTTATCCTTGCAACTACGGCGATGCTTGGAAAGTTGAACTTCCGTAATTTCACCGTATGCATCAATGACAGGAACATTTTGAAGGCAATGGCTGCATATAGCGGCTTCCGTGCAGAAGATTATGATGAAGTGTTTATTATCTTAGATAAAATGGACAAGATAGGTGCAGAAGGTGTGGCAAATGAGTTAAATGAACTTGGTGGCTATACACAGGAAAACATCGACGCTTATCTTGGGTTGTTTGATCAAATCAGCGGTGATATAGAAGGAATTCGTTTCTGTAGAGAGAAGTTGGCAGGATTTCTTGATGAAAAGATAGCAGATGGCATGGAACTGATTATTTCCAGCGTAGAGGCGGCGAAAGAAGCAGATTTCAAAGTGAAATTCGATCCAACTTTGGTGCGTGGACAGGCTTACTACACAGGAACTATTTTTGAAATACGTATGGATGAATTCGGCGGCTCTGTAGCTGGTGGAGGCAGATACGATAAGATGATTGGAAAATTCACAGGACAGGATACACCGGCATGTGGATTCTCTATCGGCTTTGAACGTATTGCAATGCTTCTTTTAGAAAATGGCTATGAGCCGGGAAATAAGAAAGAGAAAAAAGCATACCTGATTGAAAAGAACATGCCACAGGAAGGTATTTTAAAGGTGCTTGCCATGGCAAAAGCAGACCGTGAGGCTGGGAAACAGGTATTG
>JAZQBW010000047.1:0-55053 GCA_045545895.1 Faecalimonas sp. | reverse complement strand
GATTTGTCTTCCTAAGACCGCTTGGCCTCCGACTTGTATCATCTTCTTCTAACCTGAATGAGGTACTCTGGAAATGACGCACCTCGATGGTTGAATTGTTACGATAAATTTGGAACGTCTCCCATCCATTTCCATCTGCTTTGTCGATAGAAAATCCTGTGTGTGCGCCACTTGCTGTAAAGAGGATATCTCCTGTAAAAGCAACGTCTACCCACGACGTCATGTCTGCTTTGGTAAAGTAACCGCGGTTATGCGGTCCATTTCCCATGTCGAAGTCACTGAAGGTTTTTTCTGTATATTCTTTTTCTTCAGGATCTTCCCCTGGCGTTTCATATACTACGGATGCCACTGTGATATCCGCACCTCCTTCTCCTGCTCCAATGCGGAATCCTGCGTCGTAGGATACCATAGCCGCCACACCTGTTATAATACCTACTTTTGTAACGCTGGTCTCTCCAGCTGTTACATTTACTGTAATCTTTAACGTACTTTCATCCACTTGGTCGAAACAGAATCTCACCCTCAGTGTCGTGCTGCTCAAATCCACTCCGCCTAACTCTTCCGATGTGAAGTTCATTTCCTTTGTATCATCTTCTTCTAACCTGAATGAGGTACTCTGGAAATGACGCACCTCGATGGTTGAATTGTTACGATAGATTTGGAACGTCTCCCAGCCATTTCCATCTGCTTTGTCGATAGAAAATCCTGTGTGGGCGCCACTTGCTGTAAAGAGGATATCTCCTGTAAACGCCACGTCTACCCACGACTTCATATCCGCTTTGGTAAAGTATCCGCGGGTATGCGGTCCATTTCCCATGTCGAAGTCGCTGAAGGTCTTTTCTGTATATCCACTTCCTTCAGTTGCCCGCACCTCTTTGTATGCAGACGGCCAAACCATCACACTGGAAAGCATCACAGTAAATGCGATAAATAACGATAAGACTCTATTTTTGTTATTTTTCTTCATATCATCTCACCCCTTACTCAAATACCACTAACACGCCATCTCCTGCCTCCATATTCAGAGTCAGGTGATCTGTTTCTAAATACTCTGTTTCTGCTGCCTGAGAAACTCTGACTTTATATGTATCTTGGAAAGTCAGTGTCACATCCTGCGCCCATTCATAATCATTATTTACAACATAAAGCGCTGTCTTTCCTTGATAGTTAAAACATCCTACCATTGCATTACCTGTCACATCCGCAAGTTCTCGCCACGAAGTTCCTTTTATAACTGCCTCACGGGTATCTGCACAATATTCCTGTGCCTTTTGTCCTGAAACAATAATACCTTTACTTACAGAATTCATTAGTACTTCATCAATTGCTGCAATATGCTTATTTATATCCTGCGCATAATAATACCAGCGATTTTTATTCCCCCATGCGCCAATCATTCCATTGCGTTCAAAATCAAACTCTTGTGACTCTGCATAAGCAAAATAATACGGCTGAATCAACGGGAAATATTGAATGCCTTGTGCACCGAATGCCAAACTCATATTGACACTCCAATCAAATTCTCCTTCTGTCGGTACATATTCCCCTGAATCAAATGCCTGAGCACCATCACTCCATTGACTTCCTGCCTGAATAAATACCCAGAACGGAATCTCATACTTCTGTGCATATTCGCGAACCAACGCTAAATTCCAGAAGTAGCGCGTAAAATCTCCACGTGTATCTCCTGTATCCCAAGGATAGTAATCGTATGACAAATTCGTTGGATACATTGTTTCGCAAAACTGTTTAATGTACTGCTCATATGCTTCCTTTTGACTCATACTGGTAATCTTAATCAAGTTCTCATAACAGAATATATCGCAATCCTGTGTAAGCATCTCAGACAATTTCGGATATTCTTCCATCATGCCGCCATTTCCGCCTTGCTGATAGTACACCTCACTACCCGGCTCATCCACTACTGTCAATCCGCAAAAGGCATTGTGATTGCGATACTCAGAAAGGCGTAAATTAATATCCTCTAAAGACAGTGTATTTTCACCTCTATTATCGGTAATATAACTGTCCCTGACGAATATGCCGATGCCATTTTTTTCTCCCAAGTCCAAAATATTTCGAATAGTACTTGGATTGTTTTTATAATCTGCCATGGAAGATACAATTAGATTCACTCCGCTGTCTGCAATCATCTGGAAATATTCATCTGTTACATAATCAGGAATAGACTGCCCGTTAGAACTGAAGCTTTCGGTAAACGGACCATAATATCCGGCAATCGGCATTACATCTTTTCCCCCGAGTATATCAAAAGAAGCTCCCACGGATTGTTCTGCTTCCATCTTCTCTATTTTGATTACTTCTTGTTGTTCACTAACAGAACAGGCACTCAAAGAAGCAAACAGTGCTAATATCAATATGGAACTAAGAATTCGTTTTTTCATCTGCCACCTCTCCCTTTCTGTTCTTTCTTTTCTTCATCAGCAGTACGCCGGCTGTAACACCAAGGGTCATAATGCAAACACCCGCCACAATTACCAGCGGCAAGTACCACATATTAGCTTCGGCTTCTACTGTTGTATCCGGATTGTATGTCAGCCCCTGCGCTTTGTATTCATAGTCTTCAGGTACATTCATCTTGGCACTTTCAAATTCCACGCTTACCAAATTTGCCTGTTCATCCTTGTTCACCATCTTTATATTGTCAATTGCAAATGTGCCTCCCGTGTTGGACGGTGCCCAGATATGTACATATCCTGTTGGAGTATCGCTGATTTCATAAGCTAATACTTCTTTATATTCTGTCTGATTCATCCATTTCAGACCAACGGAAACTACAGAGTCAATCACACTCACACGTACGCTGAACGGCTTTTTATCCGTTAGATTTCCCTTTGACTGATAGTCATTGAAATAGGAAATAACATCTCCTGTCCCGCTTATTAGCACCAAATCCTTTGCAGACGTAAAACCATGCCCTGTAGATTCAACTGTTTCGGCACCAAAAGACACCCCAATAAAATCCGACGCAGGAGATAGCACCTTATTGTCTTCATCCAACACTGCTTCCCATTGATAGAAAGGAACATCAAAGGTCAGTTCAAAATTGGAATACATATAATTTGTCCCAATATAGCCAATACCGGTATTCTGAAACATGAGAACATTGCTTCCGTTGTACTCCTCCACTTGTACATAAGATGGTCTGTAAATAGTAGCTGCATTGGTTTTTGATGTGAGAAGATTGGCATTGAAAATGCCTTCCTCAAAATCCTCCACAAAATCACAGTTCTCCGGTCTGTCATATTTATAAGAAGTTAGTTTGAAATTGCTTATTTCAACACCACATGAGCCTGTTTGTAGAAATCCAAGACTGCCTTCTCCCGAAACAGACACCGTACCTCGGAAAATCTGTTTCCCATTAACAGACACTTCCAGTTCTTGACTATTTTTCAGTTTTGCAACCACTTTTGTCTTTGATTTTAGACTTCCACAGTTTGTGGCTTCTAAATGAACCTCTGGAGCATCCACATCACTGTAGGACGCCACATCTAGCTGTAATCCACCATTATTTGAGAAACCTATTTCAATATTTCCACGTTCTCCAGACGTCGCCTCAATACTCTGCAATCCCAGTGCAAAAATGAATTTTTCTCCCTCCGGAAGATTTGTAAAATTCATAGTAAATTCCGCATAACCCAGATTTTCTGTGTATTCACTTTTTAAAGCAGTTGTCTTTGTAATAAGGCTAGTTGCTTCTGTGCTTTCATTTGAAAAAATCAGAATTCCATCTTTTCCAATTACATCACCATCCACATTACTCCACAGAGTCTCATCTAATTCACTCTCACAAGATGTGCTGTCAATTGTCAATGCGCTTAAGCCTGCATATGTCGGCATTGCCGGTACGCCGACAACTGCCAGTAACATGACTAATACAAGAAACCTTGCTTTATATTTCAAAATTTTTTTCATGTATCTCACCTACTTAATATTTGCTAACCAGTTTGATTCATAGTTATTATCGATATAAGTCATAATATCCTTCCAGATTTCATCTGCATTCTTGCGATCACCATCATTCTTTGTACAGAGAGCCGCGATGTACTGTTGATGTCCAAGGGATGCGGCACCACCTGTGGTGAAGAGTTTATGCTTGCCCATATTGTAATAACTTGCATATTGCTCCGTTGTTTGTAGCAATTCATACTGACTTTTTTCAAATGCGTTCCAATCATTTGTATCCACCTCTCCGCTATCCTTAGTAAACGGTAGCGCAATGTGAAGTGTGTCTGTATATATCTTATAACCATCATCTGAATACAAATATTTCAAGAACTCTTTTGCTCCTTCTTTCGCATTGGAGTAATTTGGAATGTAAGCTGCATCACCTGAATAGTTCATTGCCATTGTGTTTCTTGCCTTTTTTACATAAGACCAATCTGCTGCTGAAACGGTCAATCCATCGATGACATAGTTGTCTCCCTGTTTATACTCGTCTTCTGCCTTTACTCCATCTGTCACGCTGTCAACTGCATTAATTACTTTACGAAGTTCTGACTCTTTTGTAACAGTTGTCAATTTATCTACAATAGAAGAAATAACCGGCGTTTTCATCATGACAAAATTATCTGTTTTTCCTGTGCCTGACATTTCGTTGGACATCCACGAACCACTTACCATCATTGCACATTTATTGCTTAAAAACTCTGTCTGCATCGTAATATGATCGTTTGAATTAGACCCCTGCAAAACATTCTGTGGAAGTAAGAATTTTTCATATGCCTTTAAGGTTTCATATCTTCCATCTTTCTTAGAAAACAAGTCCTTACTTGGGCTTTCTCCATTTTCACCTTTGCTTGCATAAAATGTATTCAGATAATAATCCATACCATCGTATTGCATAAAGAAGGCTTCCGTCATGAAATCCCAGTATCCTCCTTCTTTGAAATGGCCCATTGGAACAATTCCTTTTTTATATAAAGTGTCACAAACTACTACTAACTCATCTGTTGTACGTGGCAATGTAGTAATTCCTGCTTCCTCAAACATAGCTTTATTATAAACAATACCTATGAGTCCGCCGCCATAAGTCAAGTTATAAACATTCCCATCTTCTGATGTTTCCAATGCCAAATATCCTTCTTCAAATTTTTGTCCGATTGACTTTGATTCCTCTGCTGGCACGCTATCTAAAATATCATTAAGAGGCTCCATATATGTCGTATCCGAATTTTTCATAGTGAGATACAAATCAACTGTATCAATATCTTCCAATCCATATGTATTACTTACAGCCGCACTATTTGCAGTTGCAGTGTAATAAACATTGTATTCCGGATGCACTTTCTTGAATCCTTCGATTGCAGCATCGAGCCAATCCGTTCCTAATCCCGAATTCCAGTATGCAATCTGCACATCTGTTGTAGAATTACTGGCTTTTTTCTCGCCTTTCCCGCAACCAGCAACTGCGCTTGCGCACATGATACCAATCAAAACAAAAGCCATTAACTTTTTCATCTTTTTCATAACCATCTCTCCTTCTTACTATCCTTTTATTCCACCAGCTGACACACTGGTTGTAATTGTTTTATTAAATACAATAAACAAAATCAACGCCGGTAAAAGCACCATTATACATGCTGCAAATAAGATATCCAGCCTAGCACGGAAGATCATTTCTGTATTGAATTGATAGATTCCAACCGGCAAAGTCGGAAGATTTGGCAAGTATATCAGTGCACTTTCGTAATTGTTCCAAATTTGAATCCACTCTGTTAAAAATAACGCTCCAAAAATAGGTTTCGCCTGAGGAAGCATAACTTTATAACAAATTTGAAAATGATTTGCTCCATCTACTTTGGCCGCTTCTGCATACGTCCATGAAAGATTTTTAAAAAACGCAATATAATAAAGTGTCCACATGTTTGTAACAGCCCCTGATGCAATAATCTGTGCATAACTATCCACCAAACCCAGATTATGATACAGGGTATACATTGCTCCGGATGTACCATATAACGGAAGCGTCATAACGATTAATATGAGTGTATATACAAATTTACTTCCTGGAAATGTGTACTTCGTACATGTATATGCAAAAACCATACATACTGCTTGCTGGAATAATACTCCTATAACAGAAAACCAAATACTGTTAAGGAGCATATCGAAAAACCCATTGCCATTCACTTCTAAAAGACTCGGCACCTCTAGAAAATGACTCCAGTTCCATATCTCCGGAAGCGAAAATGGATTCAAAATAATCTCTGTATGTGTTTTACAAGCCGCAATTATCATCCAAACAACAAGATATATGTAGCTCAATGCCACTAACATAAAGATTGCAGACACTGCACAATGTAATGCCACTTCAGCAGGTGCCTTTCTCCTGAAATTTTTGAATAAGTCAAATTTTCTCATGCACCCACCTCCTAAAACTCTACTTCTTCAAATCGTTTATCTGCAAATTTACGAATGCCGATTGAAAGTGCAATTGCCACTACTGTTATCAAAAGACCTACTGCTGACAGATAGTTGAATACATTTGAGGTGTAGGTTGGTCCTGAATGGTTATACATCTGCAAATACATCCACGCAGTGAACGTCATTGTTCCGAACTCGCCTTTTGTCAATAGAAATACGTTACCACTGGCACTAAAAAGTCCGCATGCCATAAGTACCATCTGAAGTCCCACCGTCGGCCAAACCATAGGCACAATAATTTTTGTAAACTCTGTCCACCAATTGACCCCGTCTATTTGCCCCGACTCTAAAACATCTGTAGGAATTCTAGCAAAAGTGCCGCCCCAGATAATTAAATCCCCCGGAAAGCCGAGCCATATCATTTGTAAAAGGATGACCCAGTTGGCATATCTGGAATCCGCCAATAATTCCGGTGCATAATCTAATCCGGCCATTTCTCCGATGGTTTGTGCGATAAACCCATTTGTTCCAATTAGCTGATTAAACACAAGGTTGATTGCTACAGAAAAAATAATTGTTGGCAGAAAGAACACAATTCTGTAAAAGCCGGAAAATGGAACTTTCTTATATATAAAATAAGAAACCAACACTTTAAATGGAAATGACGCCACAATAATTAAAAATGTCAAAAGTGTATTTTTTAACGCAATAGTTAGGTCACCATCTGGCTTTGCAAAGGTTTCAAAAACACGCCTAAAGTTTTCTAAAGAAAAACTTCCATTACGATCCATAAATCCCATAAAGAATGCGGAAAAATTTGGTATTACATAAAAGATAACAAAGGTCAGTATTGGAATAATTAAGCCTGAAATAACGAAAAGCACTTCCGATTTTTCTTTTTTCTTCTTTCTTTGCTTGCTATTCATCCTTCTTCCCCTTTCGTACCATCAACACAATAAGTGCTACTGTTACGCCGGCTAATAAAACACAACCTCCAACTGTAATAACTGTTTTTAGAAGACCTTGATTGTTAATTTCACCGTCAACAGACAAATACTCGTTTCCATTACCATCCTCATATTTTGCGTAAAGGGTGATGGATTCTGTCACAATATTATCAAAGTCATACTCTGTTCCATCATTCAGACACCAACTCGTAAATGTATAACCATCAACAACTGGATTGACAGGTTTTGCAACTTTGTATCCGTCTTCTGCCGTCACATTTACAATTTGATTTCCCTCATGCTCTTTTACACCGGTTACAAATTCTACTCTCGTATCTCTCAATCGGTCATATCTATTTTCCTGTGTATCTACCATGTATGCATAGTAGTATTCATAGGTTTCCACATTGCTATCGATGTTTGTGGCAAGTGTTACACCATTCACATAGTAGGTTCCCCATTTTGTTTCGGCCCCCACTTCATCAAGAACCTTTCCTACGTTACACTCATCATCAAGGATAAGTAGTGTGTCATTGTTGTTGCAGTAATACACCGCCTCACAATATGTATAATCTTCTAAATTACCGTAATGTGTAATATTAATATCCTTGTTTATCTGAACACCTAGATTTCTTCCATTCGAATCATATATGCGGAAATTTTTGAAATCTGCTGTCACCTGTCTATCCAAGCCTTCTCCGATCCACAATGAGAAATAGGTAGCTTCTTTATTAAACTCTCCCCAGTAAATCGGGAACGAATAAATTGACCCTTCTCCGTTTAACTCTTGTTTTACCAGTACCTCAATGCTGTCTTCTGTTCGTTCCATTCGAATTAGGTATTCTGCTCCCTCTTGAATCAATGGGCTTCCAGTTTTCTCACAATTGTCATAATTCAATATGCCGGAGCTATGCGGATGAGAATGTTGTGGATTGGTAGAATAAGCAATTCCGACCTGTGTAGCCATATTCTTTTTTACATTCTCTACGCTATAGGACATGTACACTACACTATCTTCTGTTTCTTTTGCATTGCTAATTGCTACTTCGCCTGCATCTACCAAAGAAAATTCGTAATAATGTCCACTGTCAATCGATTTTAGTGTACCTGGGTCATATACACGACCTCCGCCTCCAGTAGAATGCACTGCTACACCCAAATCATTTCCCTTAGCGTCATAGCATAGCACTGCGGACAAACTGGCCGTGATTCCGTCTGGTGCATTTCCTCCCATCCAAATACCAAAGTAACCACAATCTTGATTCACCTCTCCATAAGACAACGGGAACTCTAACCAGCAGGAATCCTTTTCACTTACCTTCGCTACCAAGTAATCAAATCCTTCTTCTGTCACTTCTACGCGGTAGAAATAGGTATATCCTTCTTCGAATAACATATTCGCTGAGAAATCATACTGCATGATTCCTTTCTCGTAAGGCCACTCAGCATTCCTGTCCTGTGCGATAATTAATCCGTTTTGCAATAGAGCATTTTTCTCAACCTTGTCTACTGTGTATGTCATATAAAATCGGTTTCCAACAGACAAGTCTACTTTCTTTTTGTTACTCATGAAACCATTGTAAAGATTATTCAAAGTCACTGAATAATCCGTCTCGCTTGGTGCTACCTCGCCAATGACCTCAAATGGTTCTACAGCTCCCACAGGCATTACACTACCACATATCATGCAGCAAGCTGCTATAAAGCACACTAGTTTTCTCAATACTTTCTTTTTCATTCTTTCACCCCTATTTCATTGTATATTTTGTACGAAAATACCCTTATACTATCATTTTATCGTGTCAGAACCCTACGCATAGAACAATATCGCTATTCAACTCATACGATTCCGCTATTTTCTTTTTATTTTTCTTCCAAGATGTATACTCCCTGTCCGGAGGAAATCTCCAAGCCCACTTCATTACTTATAGTTCTCTCTCCTTCAAGTGAATACATCCGATACTGCCCTTTTGGCAATACAACTGCCAGTTTACAATCACAAACCGTAGAAAGATTCACAAGGTAATAACGCTTTTTGCCTGCTCGCTCAAAAACAGAAACCAACACTTCGTTATCACTATCAATCATAATTCCACTCTCGTATTGTAGCTCTTTTGGAATTTCACCTCTGAAAATACATTCATTATCTGGAAAATTTTTGATTGCTTCCTCTGTAAAACCATTACGATATAAACCATAAGCAGTAACCCCTAGGTGTGTGGAAGA
This sequence comes from Faecalimonas sp., assembly GCA_045545895.1. Taxonomy (GTDB): domain Bacteria; phylum Bacillota; class Clostridia; order Lachnospirales; family Lachnospiraceae; genus Faecalimonas. The sequence continues at coordinate 45,493 of JAZQBW010000047.1, read as the reverse complement.
CAAAATATCCTCCTCAATCCCTGTAAAAAAGGAATTTAATTCTTTTAACCAGTCACAGAAAACGGTTTTGTTTCCATTGATATCAATTAAGGAACTGCCACCATTTTCGGCAGAAGCATAGCTTTCTATTCCTGCAAAGTCTAATGGAAAACATCCTGGAAAGTACGCAAATCCTTCACTGCCATACGCCGCTGTCACATGCATCTGCAATGCCATCTCCGAAAAACGCATTGGTCTGTTGCCACCAAACCATTGTCCAACTTGCATATAGTTGTAAAACTTATTTCCATACTTTTTCTTCTTCTCATTGAAATATGCATTTAACTCAAAGAGTGCAACATGCACAGATGTAGGCACTGTTGGCCAAAAACACTCAAACGGATATTTGTCCTGAGATACGAATTCAAATGATGCCTTCGAAAGTAATCCTTCCACCAGTTTGTCATAATAGGTAAATCGATTTTCAAAGGTAATAGCCATATCTCCTTCTAATTTAAATGGTAATTTTTCCGGTGCAACACCTCCCATACCACCCCAGAAAATCGCATCGTTAATGGAATAAGAGTAAAAATTGGTATGAAACTCATAGTCGTTAAAATACTGATCAAATACTTGTTTTGCATGTGCAATTCCTTCGAAGGAAAGATATCCTGCCTCGTCCGAAAAAAAGATTCCTCCAAACGCCGCTTTTTTTGTCATCGGCTCAATTTCGGCAACAAACTTTTGATCCAATTCAACTATTTCTTCTTCCGTAAGTTCAGAGAATGGTTTCTCACCATTTTCCCCTTGCAAAATCCTTACATAGTCATTTGCAGCTTGTGGTGTTGGATAATATCGAATTCCATACTTTTCACAAAGTTCAAATGTCTTTTCTATAGTTTCTATTCTCGAATCATACCCAAAAGCAAATATTCTATTAATCCCTGCATCCGCCAATGCCTGGAACACCTCATCCGTAAGCCTTGACGGATATGGTTTATCCTCATATGCACCTGTCGGGGCACAAAATACTGCCTGAACAAATTGTTTTTCTCCCTGTTTTTTCATTCTTTCAACACTCCCTTTGTTCGGTTATTTATTCTTCTATTTTTCGTGCATATGGCAGGAGAACCGCATCCTCTGCAGGTCCCAGCTTAATTGTCAACGGAACCTGCTCCGTCGTAAGCTCCAGCAAATTCAGTTTCAAAAAAGAATTTACCTGCTTCCCCAAGTCAAAGGTCTGCTCATATTCCCTTTTTGTTGATGCATTTACCACATACAAAAGCTGCATTTCATTTATACTGCGATAAGTGGTATAGATTTCTGTATCTATATTTTTATTCCGATAAATCTGTCCCCCGGCTATCTGTCCAAAGGTACAAGTGCTTTCATTCAAAGCTATCGCAGGCTTACCCTGACACATTGGTCTGTCTCCAAGTAACAGAATTTTTCCTCCCTGCGTGGCAAACTTATGCACCATTTTCTCAGTCAATGGCTCTAACCTCACTGCTGAAGGCAAAACCAAAAATTCATATGGACATCTACCACATCCTATCTTGTCCCCAGCTACGAATCCATATTTCATCATCTCCATATTCGTCAGTATATGATACGGAATTCCATGCTTGGAAAATAGACGACAATCTTCCTCGCCTGGTTCCAAAATAGCTACGTTGATTTCCTGACTGCCTTCTCCCAAGAAATATCCAAGGCGCTTAAGATATTCCAACTCATGCTCATCGACCATCTCCTCGAAACACACACGATTCACTCCATTGGCAAGGTAATACTTTGCAATTCTCATCGTATCCACACCTGGAACCTCAGCTACAATTTTTCTTTTTCCTGACTGAGCTGCCAAGCTGGTAACGCTGCGTATATCTTTCTCCTGCACTAATACCTCGGCCATCCCATAATTCACACAAAACAATTCTGAGTTTCGCTCCATCTCCCACTCTTGATTTAAAAATGGGCGATAGGATTTACAATTCTCCGTTTCAAATTGTTTACTTAGATAACGCATTTGGTCCCCTCCACCTATTTATACTTCTAACAATAGTGTCTTAATCTCATACGGTTTCACTGCCAATCGAATCTTACCTTCTCTAAACTCTTCCTGAGGTCTTTCCATCAGATCACTTTCCGCATACGCTTTTACTGGGAATCCGGTGTCCACAAACACATTTCCCTTTGCTCCCGCATATTCATGGAAACGGAGTACCACATATTTGCCATCCTCTGATTCTTTTAACGCATCCAGCTCCACATGTCCGCCTGAAAGGCAAACCATGCCTTTTCCTGCCTCCGTCGGCATACGAAGAATTCCTTCTACTGCTTCCATTGGTTGATTCAAATCAAACGCCTCTTGTACCGTTCTTCCCTCTATAAAATCTCCTTTGTGAGGTAACAGTGAATATGTAAAATCATGTTCTCCCTTATCTGCCGCATAATCCGGATACGTAGCTGCCTTCAGAAGGGATATACGAATCACATTGCCATGAATGTCGTGTCCATACTTACAGTCATTTAAGAGACTGACTCCGTAATCATGTTCTGACAAATCCACCCATCTGTGGGCTACGCTTTCAAATCGTGCCCTATCCCAGCTTGTGTTTGAATTATTTGGACGTCTAACGTTTCCGTACTGCACATCATAAGTTGCATAGGTGGTGCGGATGTCTACTGGGAACGCTGCCTTTAATAACTTCTGGGTTTCCTGCCAATCTACATGAGTCTTGAAGTCGATTCTTCGATCTTTTGCATACAGAATCATGTCTTGTGTAATACAAGACTTATGATATTTCCACTCTTGACGGATTACCGTCCGAAGGGCACCATTTTCAATCACTTCCTGTCTTGTTGGTGCGGTTAGTTCTTCCATCTTCTGGTAGTAGTAAATATCAATATCCCACGCATCAAAATTCAGTGGTTTATCTTCAAACATCTGTAACACATTTCCCCTTGCATCTTCTGCAAGGACCTGACAGTCGTACTCCTTATCAAAAAGACTTATCATCTGTCCATCTTTGTTTAGTTCCAGATGATAGAATGGCGTTTCGATGACCATGCCCCTTTCCGCATCTGAAGCCTTTTGGATAGTCGCACACACTTTTTTATTTTCATCTGCTATTACAGCATCTTCGGTAACTTCTTCCTGAATATGGAGGTACTTGACACCCATAGCAGGAACATCCTCTGCGTAAATCCAAGTTCCATCTTCTTCAGTCTGTACTTCTACCGGCAATCCATTTTCCCCATACAACTTGGTCACACGTCTTTCCGGAAGCCATACCATACCGCTTCTATTTTCTCCATAAGAATTAATTACGCTAACCACTGCTTCCTGAGAAAGCAATGTCTTCTCAAAAAAATGTCCGATTACATTGTCCGCAATTTCTTTTGCTTTGCCATAATTCACAACCGAATCCTCGTACACTTCTCGAATGGACGATCCTGGTATAATATCATGGAATTGGTGTGTCAAAATAATCTTCCATCCCTCAGTAAGTTCATCCTGTTCTGCTTTTTCCAAACTACCTTCTGTCAACGCCTTTATAATGGTCATCCACTCCGCCTTGCGGTAAAGTTCCTCCATACGACGGTTCATCTTCTTGTTGTACCCCTGTGAGGTGTAAGTTCCTCTATGATACTCCAGATACATCTCCCCATCCCAAGTTGCCATTGGCTGTTTGGTGTTCTCCACTGTTTCATGAAGTTTTCGGAAATAGTCTCCTGCCGTCGTAGTCTTTACAAAAGGGATCCCCGGAATCTTATCCAGTCTTCTTCTGCGCTCTAGCATTTCTCGGTTGACTCCACCACCGCCGTCTCCATAGCCATAGGCAATTAATAAATCCTTATTGAGTCCCTTATCCTGATATTTCTCCCAGGTTCGTTGCACCGTCTCTGCTGTTAAAATACCGTTGTAGGTGGCATAGAACCAATCTTTCGCCTGACCAGGATCTGCCGTTGTCATCATATGGGTAAGCACAGTACTTCCGTCAATTCCCTTCCACCAAAAAGTGTCGTTTGGCAGATGATTGTATTGATTCCAACTGATTTTCGTAGTCATAAAAGTTTCAATACCTGATTTTTTCAAAATCTGTGGCAAGGCCCAAGAATATCCAAATACATCCGGTAGCCATAGATACTCCGGCTCTTTCCCAAATTCTTCTAGCATGAATTTCCTACCTTGCAGAAATTGTCTTGTAAGAGACTCTCCGCTTGGAATGTTACAGTCTGCTTCTACCCACATACCACCATCGATTTCCCATCGACCTTCTTTTACCTTTTCCTTAATCTGCTCATAAAGTTCTGGGAAATCTTCTTTTATATATGCATACTGCTGTGGCTGTGTATGTAAAAATCTATACTCAGGAAAACGTTCCATTAACCGTAATACACTGCTAAAAGAACGAGAAGCCTTTTCTCTCGTATGTTTTAATCTCCAAAGCCATGCCGTATCAATGTGAGTGTGACCTACACAGTGGATCTGCACCTTGGAATGTTTTTCCATTTCATCAAGACTAGTATTTAAGTATGTATCCGCCTCTTTTACACTTGCGTAGAATGCAGCACTTCCCGGCTCTGTCCAATCCACAAGCCTATAGGTCTCATCTAGTATTTCCAACAATTCATAATGCTCTGCGCTCTCTTTTGGCAAAATTTTCACTGCATCCAATACCATATCCGACAAATAATACAGGTCATCTGCTGCTGTGTCTAAAAGCCCGATAAAGGCCTCCCGATAACAATGAATCATGTCACGTGGCACTCCACCGCCTTCCAATCCAGACCAAAGGCGGAAAGTAAGTGTCAGTTCTCGGTCAAAATGTTCTTCTTTAAAAAACACCTCCATGTGGTTACTGTCTACTGCTTGATATACTTCTCCGTCAATGTAGAGCATGGCCTCGAATCCCGAGTTATATCCACCACCGGTAAGACCGAAATCGAACAGCCCCACTGGCTCTAAGCCCTCTTCTCGTTCTTTCCATTCCTTTGGAAGTGTAATCGTTTTTTCTAACCAGAGATAACGATCGCGGCCTTTCCACTGTTCTCCCTTTTCCATCCAGCCATCTTTCTTCTCCCAAACCGGCATCTTAGGATTCACTAGGCCGCTAGTTTCCTCCTTCATGCGAAACTCTCCTAGTTCTCGCATATCGCGATACCGATATCCCCTAAAGTCGTCTCCATCAAAGCGAAATCCTTTTAACTCTAAAATTCTCTTCCCTATTTTTATCTCTGTATGTAGCATCTTATTTGTCCTCTCTGCCTAATCTACTTTCTGTAAATGTCCCTGCTTCCACAAATAGGTTTGAAACTGATATGGCTGCAGTGTAATCTCAAACATTGCTTTTTGAAGCCACACTCTTCCAGTTTGTACCTCATCTGAACCATTATAGATACGAAGAGAAAGATTTCCATCTGCCCTTCTATCATATCTTGTTAAAATTAGATTTTGATTGGAAATTTTCACCATTGTATCCTTGCTTTCTCCTGCGCCTGATGGGAAGAAGCTAAGTGCGTACACCGGCTGGTTATATATTTCCGCCTGTGCATCCAAATATTCCATATCTGTAGTTAAGCGATATGTAAATTCTCGTTCACCCATATCTATGTGCTCGAGACTTCTGTCTGTCTCTGCGATCTGTCTGTCGTAAATCGGATGCGCTGAATACACTGGTGTTCGAAGCAAGGAAATATTCAATGTACCATCTTTGCTGCTTCCGCCGTAAGTGCCGTTATTTAATATTACAAATCCCTTTTCGTCGTCAATCAAGCCACACCATTTCTGGTAAAAGACCTCTTTTTCTTCCTGTAATAATTCCTCTTGTCCAAATGCCATTTGTCCCACAAATCTACTCTCTTCTAAGGTCGTCGGGAATGCCAGTTTATACATTTTATTGACATCGTTGGAGTATAGTTTGATTTTAATATCCACGTAGGTATCTAGCTTTGACATAGTATAGGTCACTACCGCAAAGGAATTGGTATGCTTGAAAATCCCTTGAATTCTTGTGATGACATCCCCATTTTCAATGACGCGGACATTTTCCATGGTTTCCTCTGGATATCCGTTAAATGCGTTTGCTTCTTCTCTGCTAAGAAGCCTAAACACACCGCTTTGATGATAGAAACCATCTATCTGCATTCTCCATGGGTCTTCATTATCATCATAAACTCGTATCTGCGCACTCTGTTCTTTCAGGTAGTCCTTTCCATCCACACAATATTGATCTAAAAGTCCTGTCTCTTTATTGATCGACGCCTTCATCCTGTCATTTTCAAATAGGAAATGGGTCTCTGTTTCCCCGCAGGCTGCAATCGGCCGTTTTGCCTCATCAATGGTGTATAACTCACAGTCAAAGCGGTTCATACTCATCGGTTTTAAGTTTGCACGAAATACAATTCTCTTACGCCAATCCAGATTGAAGGTACAATCCTCTTTGATGTTTTGTGTCGGAAGATATTCTCCCTCCGGTGTGCGCACGCGCGCCATAGTCACTTCTGGCTCATTGAAATTCTGTTCCTCCAACTGGAACTCCACTTCTACCTCCTGCTCTATCCAATAAGGATTCGGATTGAACACCAACACCGGAATCTCGCCTCGTTTGCCCGCCGGCTGTCCCTCACAAAGTTTGAAAAATGCTTTCACACAATTTTTCGCAATGATTTCTCTTCCATAATCCATCTGCCGTAGCATGTCTTCTTCTGCTCTTTGAACCATAGTTCCCGGAAGAGAATCATGAAATTCAGAAAACAGCAATGCTTTTTCTGCTTTTTTGAATTCTTTTTCATCGTATGGCACTGCACTTGCTGCCAGCATTTTTTCGCAAATCGCCAGTTCATTTTCAAATAAACGGTGTTTTTGTTTGATTCGTACCATGGATGTATAGCACCCTACCATGCAATGTGCCAGTGATTTTTCTATGGTTCGAAGTGCCGTCTTATCTACCGTGTCAAAATATTCTTCACATCCACATGGAATCATCTTGATTTCCGGGTGTTCTTTCTGGTAATCACAAAGAGCCTTCCAGTCTTCTTCCGATGGACCTCCACCATGATTGCCCACGCCCCAGCACAATAGGCATTTCTCATTTGGATTGTTCAGCATATCTGTAACTCGCTCCAACACTCTTCCTTTTGGCGAGTTGTAGGTCCCATATACATTATGTCCAATCACTTCGCTCCCGTCATATCCCTTCCAGATAAAGTTCTGCTCTGGTACCATGGCTAACGGTCTGACAAAAAGATAATTCTTATATCCTTTCTTTGCCAGAATCTGAACCAAACCTCTGTTGTGACCAAAAGGGTCAAAGTTTACCGCCGTCTCAGCTTTTATGCCAAATTTATTTTCAAAATATTCATTTCCTACTTCTATCTGCCTGAGAAAGGATTCTCCCGAAGGCATCACGCAATCTGGCTGCAGATACCATCCACCCATAATGCGCCATTTTCCTTCTTTTACTAATTTTTTGATGCGTTCAAAGAGTGCTGGTTCATACTCTTCCACCCACTCATACAAAACCGACTCGTTATGATTAAAAACGAACCCTTCATACTTCTCGCAAAAGTCTGCTGCCACACGGAACGTCGAGATTGCTTCTGCCATTCCTTCCTGCCTTTGCCACAACCAGACTGGGTCTAAGTGCGCATTGCATAACATATAGATTTTACGCATTTCGTTGTCCTCCTCATGCCGATAATCATCCTACTATAAAGAGTATATAAAAATGTCGATTTTCATCATAGAACAATACCGTTAATCTACTCATACAATTTCGCTAAATTTAAAAACATTTCTTTATTCATTTGTTCATCAATTGAATCCTGAATAGTTAACATTTGGTATGATAATAAATTTTTGCAAAAAACATTGACAATCGAAAAAACATTCATCAAAATGAAACTAGAAATAAGAAAAAAACATAAAAATGTGAGGGACTCACCATGAAAACAATAAAAAACAATTACTTAACCGTAGAGATCCAAGAAAAAGGCGCCCAGCTCTGGTCCATAAAAGACAATGGTGGGCATGAATATCTCTGGCAGGGCGACCCGGCATATTGGGAAGACCGTGCTCCAAATCTATTCCCATATATCGCCAGATTAACACAGGGGAAATACACGCTGAAGGGCGAGACATATCACATGGACATTCATGGATTTGCCAAAGACACTGTTTTTGAGACCGAGCAACCATCAGACAGCAAGGTTGTATTCCACATAGGAAATACCGAAGAGACATACAAACAATATCCATTTTCTTTTCAGTTTGAAATCACTTATGAATTGGTAGATAAGAAACTTCTAGTTACATATAAAGTGAAAAACGAAGATGAAAATGTTATGTATTTTGGTGTAGGCGGACATCCGGGATTCCAAGTACCAATGGAAGATGGACTCGCCTTTGAAGATTATTATTTAGAATTTGACACGGTCGAAGAGGCAAAACGAGTGGGATTTTCCGAAGACTGCTTCGTGACAGAAGACAACGAATTATTCCCATTAGAAGGCGGCAAACGTCTGCCGCTCCGTCACAATATGTTTGATGATGATGCCATCGTACTTACTGATATGGCAAGAGGGGTGAAGCTTACATCTGATAAAGGCAATAAGTCCATTCGTGTCACTTATCCAGACATGCCATACCTTGGACTCTGGCACTGGCCAAAAACAGATGCACCTTACATCTGTATCGAACCATGGTCTTCTCTGCCATCCAGAAAGGATATTGTAGAAGACTTAGAGACACAACCTGGGCTGATTTCCTTGAAGCCAGGATGTGATTATTTGAATCAATTTTGTATTGAATTTAACATATAAGAAACTGAGTGCTGGGACATCATTTCAATACATCAAAAAGACCGAGAACATTTTCATCCGAATTCCTCTGACAAAATGTTCTCGGTCTTATTATATGTTTTTAAAGCTGTAATGCCGTCAACAGCTCTCTGATATTTTTGAAAATATACTCTGGTTTCACATCGCTGGCCTCCACATCTTCCATGGTGCCTTCCCCACTCAACACGAAGATGGAATGAATACCGGCATTCACACCACAAGCAATGTCCGTATAAAGTCTGTCGCCAATCACTGCAGTTTCTTCCGGTCTATATCCCGCCTTTTCCATAGCAAGAAGAGCCATAGTAGGTTCCGGTTTTCCAATAAACTTCGGCATCCTCTTCGTAGCATGGCAAAGCATCTGACTCACCGAACCACAATCCGGTACATATCCATACCAGGTCGGACATACCCAGTCAGGATTGGTTGCAATGTAGTCCACCCCTTTGTTTAACAGAATACAGGCATCCTCCAGCTTTTGGAAATGAAGCTCCGTGTCAAACCCCATACACAGACAGTCAATATCATCCTCTAACTTGTCTGTAATAGTAAGTCCGCCTTCTCGCAACTGTTCCTTAAAGGAAGTGGTTCCAAGAGCATAAATCTTATGATGATTCTTTTCTTGCAAATATAGCACCGTTGCATTGGTAGATGTAAGAAAATCGTCTTTATCCGAAGTTATCCCCAATTTTCCCAGTTTTTCAATATACTTATCCACACTTTTAGAAGAATTGTTTGTCAGGAAGAAATATTTTCCACCAATACTTTTTATGTATTCTAGAAATTCCAATGTCCCGTCAAATAAATCATCATCCAGGTAAATAGTTCCGTCCATATCCAACAAATATAGTTTTGTTTGCTTTAATTGTTCCATGTTTTTCTCTCCATAACGTTTTCTTAAATGCATTACGAAAATCTTCATTCACAGAATATAAGCATAACAACTCTTTCTTAACACGAATAAAAAATGCCCTGAAACCCGTAGATTTCAAGGCCAGTGCGCGATCAGGGGCTCGAACCCTGGACACCCTGATTAAGAGTCAGGTGCTCTACCAACTGAGCTAATCGCGCGCATTTATTTCGTAACGCAAGGACTATTATATAACGCTTTTCCAACAAATGCAAGCATTTTTATAATTTTTTATTACTATTTGTTACTTTTCAGCCATGCGGCAAATATCATGGATTGATGCGTCATGTTTGCATGTAAGCAGCCAATTCTGATATTTGACATATGGCGTTTAGCCTCAGCGAGAAGAAGCATAGCGTATTCGAGCTGCATGGCTGAATAGTAACCTCTTTAAAAACTTTCAAAAACAGAATCAATTCTTTTGTACACCAATTTCTCCCCTATCATTCCGGCCATTCTGCCAACTTCCTGTTCTTCTCGAAAAAGAATAAAGGTAGGGACGATTTCCGCCTCAAACTCTTCCATTTTCTCCGGTTCCTTTTCTACATCAATACGAACCACTTGCAGCCTTTCTCCATAGTACACCTCCACTTCATCCACAATCGGCATCATCATATTGCATTTTGGACACCAGTGTGCAAATAGTACAATCATTTTTGTATTCATACTGCACCTCCTTGTCGTACTATGTACGTTAAGATTTGCATCTTCCGTTTAAAATATGATAAACCTCTCGAAAAGACCTTTTGATTTTCCGTATACTACATCGCTGCCCACGGTGATAGTGATGACCAAACAAGCAGAAACCACGCCTCATAACACAGCCCCATACCCCTTTTCTATAAGATATGCAAGTTACTTTCTTGTTGCTATTAGCTTATGAATGGGATTTCCCATACTTGAGAATTTTTCTTCATACTCGGTCATTACATTGCCCTCATTCATGACCTCATCATGATGCAAGTCGAATGTGTGAGCAAGCAATCTCCAGCCTGCTTCTTCCACTTGCTCTAGGGAAAACTCAAATAACGGGCGGTTGTCGGTTTTGAATTCCACCACGCCATCTTTGTCAAGTACCTTATCGTACTGGCCAAAGAATCTTGTAGAGGTAAGTCTCCTATTAGCATGTCGTGACTTTGGCCAAGGGTCCGAGAAGTTTAGGTAAATCTTAGCCACTTCCCCAAGGGAAAATACCTCCGGCAGTTCAAACGCATCCATACAGATAAAACGAATGTTTTGAAGCTCCATAAATTCCTCCGTATCAAACTTCTCCAAAGCGCGTAAAAGCACACTGGAATAACGCTCAATTCCAATATAGTTTATATTAGGGTTTTGTTTCGCCAAAGTTAGCAGGAACTGGCCCTTCCCCATTCCGATTTCAATGTGAATTGGATGGTCATTTCCAAACACCTTACTCCATTGTCCTTTTTGCTCTGTCTCATTCTTAATTGCAATTGGGTGCTTGCGAATCACATCATCCGCACCAGGTATATTTCGTAATCTCATGTGTTCTCCTTCTAATCAGAAAGAGTTTTGGAAAAGGTTTCTCTTCCAAAACTCTCTATTTTACTTAAAATCTTCTTCAGTTAAAATGATTCTGTCTGAATCGTCTGTATTTTTACCAGTAAGTTTCTTAAAGAGCTTCTTCACACTGGTTCTCTGGGAATTTTCAATTGCATCATCTAAAATATCCTTTACATCTGCAACTGTAACAACACGCTCATTTCTCTGCAACATATCAATACGACTATATAATGCGAGAATACCCATTTCGTCAATCTTATAGCCATTTTCTTTTGCATAGGTTTGTCCAAATGTCACAAGCTCGTCGTTAATGAATACAGGCAACTCCAGTCTTGAAGTGAACTTTTTGCTAAACTGTGGATATACCTCCAACATTTTCTCCAATGGTTTTCTCTCATCTTCCAACACTACAAGAAGTTCCCCAGTCTGACCTTCCATCACTTCACACATCTTTTCAATGGTTCTGCGATTCAATCTAGACGCCTTTTCGATGATAATTGCACCGCCGTGTAATTTCGAAAGAATCCCTTCTACATCTTTTTTATTCAAAGATTCTGCCGCAACAATACCAACCTTGCCTTGTTTTAATTTTCTGGCTTTTTGAATGGCCTTCACAACATCTACCGCCAATACGGTCTTACCCGAACCTTTACGTCCGATAATCAAAAGGTTGCCAATTCGGGATGTGCCATATCTTGACTTACACTTCTTGTCGTTCTGTAACACTTCTACAATCTGTTCGCTCATTCCGTGAACCGGCACGAAATAAGAGAATAATTTCTTTTGCTCTTCTGTTAATCCAGCTTTTAAACCAATTGCACTTTGTGCTTCCAAATCATAACGACCTTTTACAATAAATCCCGTATCATATGGAGTTCTCTCTTCTGCCATAGTGTCCTCTTCCTGCTCTTCTTCCTCTAAAGTTTCCAACTCCACATTGTTCTTCAATGCCTTTGCCACTGCCGCCATAGATTGAGTATCGCCTAACTTAATACCCTGTGCTTCTTCTACGTTTGGAACTGCCTCAAATGCATGAGAAACAACTTCTTCAAAGCCCTCTTCCTCAAAAAATGCTTTCGGCTCTGCCACCTCTTCCGGAATCTCAACCTTCGGTGCTTCCTCTACAGACTCTTCTTCCGATTTAATCTTCTGAGCCTCTATATCCGCAGACTCTGTCTCTAATTCTTCCATTAATTGTCTAACGTCATCCGGCAGGATACTTTCCTCTGCTGCTTCCGCTTGCTCGCCTTCCTCCGGTTCTTCCTGTGCTTTTTCAGACTCCACTTTTTCTATCTCTGCACGAATCATCTGTGCATTTTCTTTTTGCTTTTCTTCCCACTCCTGAAGCATCTCCTCAATACTCAGGGTCTGAGTTTCCTTCTTTTCTTCCACTGCTTCTACCTCTGTTGCTTCTTCTACCGTATTATCTGTCACTGCTACTTCCACTGTTTCTTCCTCTGTGGTTGCTTCCATAGTTTCCGGATGTTCCTCTTCTGCTACAACCTTCGCTACCTCTTCTGAAAGCTCCTCTTTCACTTCCTGTACAGATTCAGAAACTTCTGCCGGTTCAACAACTTCCACCGGTTTTGCAAAACGAAGATTGTATTTCTCTTGCTGCAACGGAGTTAAAGGCTTATACTGCATCTTCAATTCCATCGCTTTGTATACATATTTCCCTTCGCTAAACCATAACATCAAATCATCGCACTCTTCAATACACTCTGCAGTCATTCCGGCAGACTGATATAGCTGGGCTAATTCAAACGCCCATTTTTCAACATATTCTACCTTCTTAAACTCCTCTAAAGCCTCAATCTGTTCCTCTAAAGAAGCATTCTGCGCTTTTAAAATCTTATATTTGAAAACATGCTGGTTCGGATCCTTTGGAGCCAATGCAATAAATTCTTCATAGCAATCCATTGCTTCCTTCATGTCACCTAATTTTAAAGCCAACGTTCCCAGTCGATAAATAATCTTTCTGCTTTCCGGCGAACGGTCATATGCTAAAAATAAGATATCCCGACTCTTTTCATATTCCTTATTATATTCATAGATTTCACTCACTGCGCAAAGCATCGACGTGTTCTTCACTTTACGCCAGTCAATCGTATCTGCCACATCCATTGCTTGCTTGTAAGACTTTTCGCCCATGTATGCAAGCATTTCTTCTGTTTTTACACGATATTCATGTTTGTCCATCGCTTTCACCTCTACAATTTATACCTTTTTTTATTCTATCACAGGAAAGATTTAATGTCAAAAATTATGTAACAAATTTGTAACAAAAAAGAGGCACTTCAACAAATGTTGGAGCATCAAAAAGGTAGTCACTATACTTTTATAATGACTACCTCTTTATATTTCTTCTTTATTCATTTTTATTTTATCTATTTATTTGGAGGATTCCTATGAATTAAAACCTGTATGCCTCTTTCTTCCTTTTCCTTTTATTATTAAAGTTATACCAATCTCCATCTGTTCTCTGATGTTTCTTTACACATCTTTTTTTATAACTTTAACCTTGTGGTATTTCAATCAATATGTTTGCAAATATATCATCTTTTCCTTTTCATCCAGATTTCTTTATACTCTCCAAATCTTTTCCCTTTTTTCATATCTGTCTGGATTATAATCTATGGTAAAGGCTTTCGTCACAGGTTTCTTCATTTGCCATACCACTAACATATTGAGTTGTTGTACATTCAAAACTGTCCATTGGATTCGAGCCTCTCTTTCTTTTAGATTTGTTTGTTTTGTTTTTGTTGTGTTCATGATACCACTTGAGTTTTGTTTTGTCAATACTATTTTTAAATTTAATTTAAATTATTTTTCTACTTGATTTTATCGCGCGAATTTTCTGACAATTTATTTGTGCAATAAAAAAGCGGGTGATGGGAATCGAACCCACGTATCCAGCTTGGAAGGCTGGTGTTCTACCATTGAACTACACCCGCATGTTGACAATATTATATATAAACGGCTAAGCACTCTTTAAAAGAGATGCCCAGAGCCGGAATCGAACCAGCGACACAGGGATTTTCAGTCCCTTGCTCTACCAACTGAGCTATCTGGGCTTACTATCCTTTATAGCTGTTTCTCAGCACGAATGTTATATTATCACGCTGTATTTTGATTGTCAACAACTTTTTTTAATTTTTTATACTAACTTCTCTGCCAATTCTTCCATTGTTTTGATATTCGTTTCATTCATAGTGGACTTGATAGAAACTACTGGTTCACAGATAGTAATATCTTTCATAGTCTCCAAAATAGCGGTCATCTTTTTTGCCGCCATCGGTGCCCAGCTTCCATTTTCCATCAGGGCAACTGTACGTTTTTGATAGCTCTTAGCCTTCAGATGATGCAAGAAATCCTCCATGCAAGGGAACAGGCCTCCATCATAAGTAGCACTGGCAAGGAGTAGTTTGTCGTGACGGAACGCATCCTCCACTGCCTCTGCCATGTCGTCTCTGGAGAGATCTGCGATTGCAACTCTTTTTGCACCTTTCTCTTCCAGAATCTCAGCCATTTTCTTTGCAGCCTTTGCAGTATTACCGTGAATAGATGCGTATGCGATAAACACACCTTCGTCCTCTGGCTCGTACTTACTCCATACATCGTATTTTCCCAAATAGTATCCCAAATCATCCTTTAAGATTGGTCCGTGAAGTGGGCAAATGGTGTGGATGTCCAGGGTTGCGGCTTTCTTAAGCAATGCTTGAACTTGAGCTCCATATTTTCCTACAATATTAAAATAGTAACGTCTGGCTTCACAGGTCCATGCTTCATCTGTATCTAAGGCGCCAAATTTCCCAAATCCGTCCGCTGAAAATAGCACCTTCTCTGTCTGCTCATAGGTCACCATAACTTCCGGCCAGTGGACCATCGGTGCCATGAAAAATTGCAAGGTATGTGCGCCAAGATTTAATGTATCTCCTTCTTTTACAACAACAGTTCTATCCGTCAAATCCACGTGGAAAAATTGTGGAATCATAGCGAAAGTTTTCGCATTGCCAACTACCTGCATGTGCGGATACTTGTCCATTAATAGTTTAATATTGGCTGCGTGATCCGGCTCCATATGGGACACAACAAGATAAGCCGGCGTTTGCGCTCCCAGTACCTGCTCCAAGTTTGCCAGCCACTCCTCTGTCTTTCTGGCATCCACTGTATCCATAATCGTAATCTTATCATCCATAATCACATAGGAATTATAGGAAATTCCGTTTGGAACAATATATTGGCTTTCGAACAAATCAATGGTCTTGTCGTCCACACCTACATATAAAATGGAATCTGTAATTGTAATCTCTTTCATCTCGTATCCTCCTCGTTATTCAGTCATTATACAGTATACACAACTGGATATTCAACATACCATTTTCGGTAAATCTTACCAGTCTATTCTCACTTACTGGGTATTTTTCAAAATACAGCTATCATAGATAAACAAATCAAAATGAGGTTTTGCCTTCTCATATTGCTCTTGATTCTTAATGGTCCATGTGACCGACAAGGCTCCCAGCCACCTACACACACGGCGGGAAATATTATCCGCATCCCTGTGACAATAGGCAATAAAATCCGGTCTTGTCAGAAAATTGGTAAGCAAATAGGTCATGAGAAACATGGTAAATTCTTTTTTTCCATCTTTTATAAAATCCTGGCTCAGCTGCCCACGTAGTACATCCGGCCGGTTCTTCCGGTACCATTTTACCGCAAATGGGTGGAAGGATTCCATACAATAGACTCCCTGGTAATCCTTCAAAAGTTCATTCCCAAGCTGGCATACCTTGGTGTCCACTCGATCCATCTTATACTCAATAATCAATGGCACCTGGCCGTCAACCACCGCTAACACTTCCGCCAACGTAGGAATGGTTTGATTGGAGTTCAAAAGCTGGAATCTCTGCAATTCCTCCAAAGTATATTCCCACACGTTGCCGTCCACACCGCACATTCGCTTCAGGCTGGCATCGTGAAACACCACCGGAACGTCATCCTTACTTAGCTGCACATCGAACTCGATTCCATAGCCGGCAGCGATGGCTTTCCGGATAGCCGCCAGGGAATTCTCCGGGGCAGCTGTGTCATTGTCAAACAAGCCTCGGTGGGCATAATGCACACCCATAAACGGGGTCCGGTCCGGCTTCCCAGCCACTCTGGGACAGACCAAAAATAGATAAATAAGGGCAAGTACCAATAGCACGCCCAGAATCATAACTAACAAACTCATGTCAATCCTTACGCTCCTAATCCTCTACATCAAAATTCTCTAACATACTCTTCTTCTGTGCCGGTTTGGAATCTCCATGCTTCACCTGAGACATGGTAATAAATGCAAGAATACAGAATGCAACGGAATATGGAAATAGAGTTCTGTAGGAAACATTTTCTAAGAGGAATCCGGAAAGGATTGGTGTAATCACCTGGGCAGACATCGAAAATGTATAATATAGTCCCGTATATTTTCCCACATCTCCTGCGGTACTCATCTCCACCACCATCGGATAAGAGTTTACCCCAATGGATGCCCATGCAAATCCGATAATTCCAAAGAAAATCACCATCGTCCAATGATAAGTTGGATAAAGTCCCGCTGCAAGGAAACAGCTTCCCAGCAATACGATACCGATTAGAATCATCTTCTTTCTACCAATCTTACTTGCAATGATACCGATTGGAATATAACTAATAATGGCAGCCACCGTAGCTATCAGAAGACAATCTGCATATCCACCGCCTTCCAACCCCCAAACATGGGTTGCATAGCGAGAAAATGCTGTGGTCACTGCGTTATAGGCAATAAACCAGAACGCCACCGACATTAGGATAAATACCAGACTTCTCTTAACGTCCTTTGGAAGTTTCCCTGTAGATTGTACTTCCTTGTTCTCTTCCGGAACCTCTTCTGCACTTTCCTCTAGGTCAATCTCTCCGCGAAGCTTATTCTCCTTGATTGTGAAAAACAGAATCACAACACTGATCACCATGAACAATCCCACAGAAAGAAACAGTGGATAATAATTCGGTGTATCACCCTTGCCCACCATAACCTTAATCATCACCAGAGTGTAAACACCGCCAATGGCTCCCATAAGATTAATAATCGCATTGGCCTTACTACGCAGCGGCTTTGGTGTCAAATCCGGCATCAGTGCAACTGCCGGAGAGCGATAGAGCCCCATACTGATTAAGAGTATGAAAAGTCCGCTTACAAACAGCGCCAGATTCCTGGTGTTGTCTGCAAGTGGTAAAATCATCAAGAATAAAAATGCCAGGCCCGTTCCGGTCAGGATAAATGGCATTCTCTTTCCAATTGGTGAGTGCACTTTATCAGACAAGGTTCCAAAAATCGGAAGTAAAAACAGAGCCAACACATTGTCAGCTGCCATGATTGCACCGGTGATAGTCTCTCCCATGCCAAAGGAATTCTTCAAAATCAAAGGAATCACATTATCGTACATCTGCCAAAATGCACTGATGGACAAAAATGCCAATCCAATGAATACGGTTCTTTTGTAATTCAGTTTCATAAAAACCTCCATTTTACACTTTGTTTTTTGCTCTTTTCAGTATACCATTTGACAGGCTGAAAAAAAAGTGTTAAAAGTAAAGTAATAAAAAAAGGAATGGTAAAATTCCATTCCTTCATTCCTTACGGTTTTGTGTAGAGAATGCTGCCTTGACCGCTGCTAAACCTAAATTTTGACTCTCTCGAGTAGGGTTATCGGATTGTAAGGTGCACTTTCTTCTTATTTTTTTATGTTATTTTGTGTACCCGGTTTATGAAGCAGCGGTCGAGGCAACATTCTCTATTCTATTATATGATGTTTGATTTAGAAAAATTACATCCAAAGCCCATTTGTCCATGAGCTACTGCTGTCAGAAGCAGCATAATGCCAACATCTAACACGATAGTAGTATCCTGTGGATACGGTAATGCTTTTACTTGCCATAGCTGAAAAGGCACTGGCATTGGTTACGCTCCATGAAGTCACGCGAGCCCAATTACCATTTACCAATCTTTCTACAATCGGACACACAGACACTTTACATTTGATAGCCGCCGACGTCGTTCCTCCTGCTCCAATCTTGGTGTTGGATATTTTATTAATAATGGAATTACCTTCTGCCAAGTATACACCTCTTGTGGTCGGCTGTGCATATCCGATTAAAGCTTCCTCTGTTAGCAGTTCTGAAAATTCAATGTCCTCTCCCACATCTTCTGCCTTTACTTCATATCCCATACAGAACATGGTGGTGAGACACATAACCATGGTTAACAAGAAAGCCATCATTTTTCGCTTCATAATTGTTCTCCTCTTTCGTCCCTCTGTATATATAGACACACGAACCAGGAAAATCTGACGCAAATTTTATGAAAAAATTAAATTATCTACAATTTTTTTGATTTCAGCTTCTTCTAAGTTCATAATTAACATAGAATAACTAGCATTGTTGTACTCAAATCCCACCAACCAGCGTTCTGTTGTTTCATCTACTCGATATTGTTTTAAACAGATATCTACATCACTAACAATCATATGCTCCTCTTTTAGCAACTCATCTTCGATATCTTTGCCCCACGAGCTCTCTCGGTAATTTGGACGAATATGATATGAGATATTTGATTCTTGGTTCACTCCATAAGTCAAATGAATCCCTTGTATCTCATCACCCATACTTGTTTCTAAAAGAATAATACCTTCTGGTAAATATAACGGTTTCACAGGTGCAAACCTATACTTATCCTCAATCTCCTGATATACCTCTTCTTCATCTATTGAACCCACAAATTTTGTATTATCATTGGAATCAATCCCAATTTGTTCTCTTCCCAAAACATTTCTTTCAAACTTCTCAAATACCTTTTTCGGTCCACCCATACTGGTAATTCCGAATGCAAGCACACCAACTATAGCTGCCGCCGCCACAAGATAACGATGCAACTTCTTTCTTTTTCTGTATATTTTCCCGAGACGGATCAGTTCTTTGTCTTCTTCAGAAAACTCTCTCCCTGCATCCGCCTTCGCTTCTGAGGCTCCTATCTCTTCTTCCTCCTCATCTACGTCCTCTTCCAGAGGCACTCCTGCTTTCATAAGTTCTGCATCTATAGCGCGAATGGCGCGCTCTGCCTCATTGGCACGAATTTCTTTATAAACCTTATCCAACATATTCGGCGGAAGTGGAGAGTTTGCCACATGTGGATCACTGTTTACCGCTTCCATAAGGCGTTTCTTTTCTTCCATTAATTTTACTTCTTCTGTTAACTTATTTTTTTGATTCTCCATAACCGTCTCCTCTTTTTATTTTTATACATTTTCATTCCTCTTGACCTTTTGTGGAATACTGTTTAATATAATGAAAAAGAATCCTACAATTTTTCGGAGGAACATTATGAAACGTATCATTTTAACCGGTGGTGGCACCGCAGGCCACGTCACACCAAATATTGCTCTTTTGCCTACTCTAAAAGAACTGGGATATGACATCCATTATGTTGGTTCTTATACAGGCATTGAAAAAGAACTGATTGAACAATTCCAGATTCCTTATCACGGGATTTCATCGGGGAAACTTCGTCGCTATTTTAGCCTTCAGAATTTCACCGACCCATTCCGGGTAATCAAGGGATTTGGTGAAGCTTACAAAATTATCAAAAAGTTAAAACCTGATGTGA
The DNA here is from genome assembly GCA_045545895.1 of Faecalimonas sp. GTDB lineage: Bacteria > Bacillota > Clostridia > Lachnospirales > Lachnospiraceae > Faecalimonas. Next base: position 25,556 of record JAZQBW010000047.1, on the reverse strand, counting down.
TTTTTTCAAAAGGGGGATTTGTATCTGTACCGGTTGTATTGGCCGGAAAGAGATGTCATGTGCCGACTATCATCCATGAGTCTGACATGACTCCTGGCTTAGCCAACAAACTTTCCATCCCATCTGCTACAAAGGTATGTTGTAACTTTCCTGAGACCCTTTCCCATTTACCTGAGGGAAAAGCTGTCCTTACCGGTTCCCCAATCCGGCAGGAATTATTGTCCGGCAGTAAGGAAGCTGCACGCAAATTCTGTGGCTTCACTTCTGACAAACCTGTTATTCTAATTATCGGCGGAAGTCTTGGTTCTGTTGCCATTAATAATGCAGTACGCTCCATCCTTCTGGAACTCTTAAAAGACTTTCAGGTCATCCATCTGTGCGGTAAGGATAAAACGGATGCTTCCTTAAAAGACTTAAAGGGCTATGCACAATTTGAATATATCAAACATGAACTAAAAGACCTGTTTGCCTTGACTGATATTGTGATTTCCAGGGCCGGTGCCAATGCAATCTGTGAATTGCTTGCACTTCGCAAACCGAACCTGCTGATTCCACTGTCTGCAAATGCAAGCCGTGGTGACCAGATTCTAAATGCCCGTTCCTTTGAACGTCAAGGTTTTAGTGCTGTTTTAGAGGAGGAGGAATTGACATCCCGAACCCTCTTAGATGCAATTCGTAAGCTTTATGAACAGAGAGATTCTTACATATCCGCTATGAAGCAATCCTCTCAACAGGACTCCGTCCACACCATTGTGGGTCTGATCGAAGACGCTGTCAAATCATAAGGAATATGTAAACTTGCCGGGGCGCGTAAGCTGGAGTGATTATCTCCCTCTCGCGCCTCGCTCTTATGTTCACAAGCCAATTCTCTACATGTTCGATAATATTTCCTCTTTCACTTCGTCTGTCAATTTGCCTAATTTCCAACCGATTTGTACGGTATCATCCTTGTATCTTGGAACCAGATGCATATGAAAATGGAATACTGTCTGACCTGCAGCCGGACCATTATTCTGCAATACGTTGTATCCGTCACACCCAAGAATATCTGTAAGCTTGGTAATCATCTTTTTAGCCAGTACAAAAGCTTTGGCAGCCAAGTCATCTTCCAATTCATAAAGATTCGCATAATGTTCCTTTGGAATGATTAAAGCATGTCCTTTGGATGCTGGTTCAATGTCCAGAATCACTTTAAAATCCTCGTCTTCGTAAAGTGTAGCAGATGGAATGTCTCCTGCTGCTATTTTACAAAAAATACAATTGTCATCTCTCATAGTTAATCTCTCCTTTTTATTACTATACTACATAAATGCTTTGAAAACACCAATTTTTTATCAATTTATAAAAATTTTCTCAAAAGTGTTTGATTCCCACCCTCGGTAGTGCTAAACTCTTCTCGAAAGGTGGTATTAAAATGACATTTGATAAAAATATGGAGTTCCTACTCAGCAAGTTTTCCCATGAAATTCGCAACCCTCTTACAACCTTATATAGCACAGTTCAGCTAATTGAAATGAAGCATCCGGAAGTCAAAGACTTTGCTCATTGGTCCAGTCTGACTTACGACATCGAGTACATGAATCAGTTACTGGACGAATTATCAAACTTCGCCAAGTCAGAGCGTCTGAACGTGGAAACCTTTGCATTTCGTCCCTTTTTAGAAAGATTGTCCCTTTCTTTTGCTGCATCCATCGCTCAATCAGAAGTGGAATATACTTCCAAAATCGACTCTTCTATCACTCAGATTACAGGAGATAAAACGAAATTACAAGAAGTATTTCTCAATCTCTTGAAAAATGCATATGACGCAGCTAAACCGAATAAAACCATTGATTTTACCGCATCTCTAGAGGGCAACTCTGTGGTGATTACCGTAACAGATAGTGGCCATGGAATCTCTAAAGAGCAGCTTCCAACCATCTTCCAACCTTTCGTCACCTATAAAAAGGATGGTACAGGTCTGGGTCTTGCCATCTGTGACCATATCGTAAAAGCACATGGCGGAACGATCACAGTGGAATCAACAGAAGGCGTTGGAACCACCTTCCGTGTCATACTGCATTTATTATAAGAAATTTTAAGCACAATTACAAGTCCGTCTCTTCCTGGTTGGCCTCACTCCAGCCTCCCCACTTTTCCTGCCTTCTTTGATCTATGAAGCCCTTCATCTGCTCCCAGAAGGACTTTTTTTCTGCAATCATATCCTGAGGTGTGGTCTCCTCCTGGATGTCATCCTCCATACGCTCCTCATAACGAACCAAGGTGACTGGTCCTTCATTTAAAGCCTCATCCATGATTTTTTCAATGCTATAATGCTCCTCCATAGTTGCCTTGTGAAGTGTATAGGCCAGGTGAACACCCTCTTTGTCCTTATAATCCACTTCCCTGACAAAAAACTCTGTCAGTTTGTGAAATGCAACTTGAGGCTCCTCTTTGCCGGGAGGATAATAGCAGAAAAAGTAAGACTCCCCCTGACAATAGATATACTCCGGTTCCAGCAAAATCCCTGTTCCATCCAGCATGTATTTTTGAACCTCCTTCACCGTATGAAGGAGCGACTGAATCAGCCTTTTGATATTTTCACTGCTTAGCTTGGTTTTCTCATGCATGGCCTGCAGGGAAGTCATGCCACTCACATCATAATGATAGTTGGTCATTTGGTCAACGTATGTAATGTTGGTTTTTAGAAGACCTGGAATCTCATTTCCCTGTAGCATAAATGCCTGAAAATCTTGTTCCAGACTATCCTCCCCTTCTATAATAAGAAATGCTTGTTTTAAATTGTTTTTATAATATGTTTTCATTCTATCTCTCCTATCTGCTCTTTTATCTGTTCTCCTATGTTATCCAGCCACCGTCGTTTTCGAATGAAATCAACTGGCACTGTTCTTTTCATAGTCATCTGAGTCTTCAATGACAGTCCTTTTTTCCTTGCCCGGCAGGTCATTACAATTTCATCTTCTCTTACTTGCACTTCCACATTTACGCCGGAAAACACCAGTAGTTTTCCCTGAATTCTTTTTTGAAAGTATTGTCTTAGCTTAAAGTCGTCTATCTCCTCTTCTCCACACCCCATTACCACAGTCTCATGGGCAATGGCCTCAACTACATTCTTGTCATGATAATAAAAGAGCATGGTAAGGAGCAGAGCAAAAATAGCAAGCAGCATGGGAACAATCATGGCAGCCTCGATTGTGAAACTGCCATGTAATGTCCTTGATGCTCTTGCATCTTTCTTGGTTCTCATAAAAATATCACCCCCAGATAGCCCATAAAAAGAAAGGGTACAAAGGGTATGGTTTGCCCCTTATTCCAGCCACGCGCCATACTTCGAAAGAGAGCAAAAAAGCAAGCCGCAAAGCTGGCTAGGAATATGACTTCCAATAGAGGTTTTCCCCCAAGGTAGAATCCCAATACAAGGAGGAGCCAACTGTCACCATAGCCAACGGCCTCCCCAGTGACCTTGCTTATGACAAAAAAGCAAAGTCCAATTCCAATTCCCCCCAGTGTAGACCAAAGGGTATCCTTTATGACCGTAAAACGCAGTAGCAGAACAAAGAGCGTGGTCAGTGATAAGAGACCTACAGGAATCTGCTTCGTCTTCCAATCCCTGTATGCTGCCGCCATCAGGCATATTCCTACCATCACATTTGCTATTTTACACATTTGGAACAACCTCCTAACCCATGCACGTCTGTCAACGCTATTGTATATATCTTTCGTTTTAGCCCGGAACACTCTAGGGAGCTATGATAGCGTTCTCCATAGTCTGTAACGTAGACCTTTTGACTGTCCGAGCCCTTCCCCTTACAGGAACTACAGGGTTTATAAGTACTACCGCTTTGATTCCTCAGATTGGCAAGCTCCTGACGGTTTACCATTTTTATAGAAAGGTCTAGATAGGTACACTGACTGTCTTTATGATATACAATTCCGTAATCGGTCACATAAACCATAGGGGTGCCCAGGGCATCTATCCCCTTTGCCTCGTACCCGGTCCATCCTTTGATACGGATGGTTTCTTCTTTTCCAATCAAAGGAACCTGAAAGAGGAAAATGGGGATCTCCATCTGGTAGCTGACTGTCAGATCTATAATGGTGGTGTTCCAATATTGTTTAGAGCCACTGCAATCCAATCCATTGCTACCATCTACAATCAGGCTTCTATCCAACCGATCGGCTCCAATGTTCTCTACCAACGCCTGCTCTATCCTGGCGTGAGAGATGACGGGATTCACATAAGCCTCCACTGCAACCTCTTTTCCCACCCGGTGTAGCCCATTTTGAATGACGGTCTCAAGACACATGATTTCAAAAATATACACCAAGCATAGGGCTGCAAAAAAGAAAAAACCAGTGGCAAGGGCCGCCTCCAGTGTAATGCTTCCTTTGGAGGTGAATGCAGATGTCCTTTCTCTGAGAGTTTGAGATATTGGGTTCGAATGTTGTGCCATGCATAAGTCATTCTCCTTTCCATATTTTGTTAGATAGTCTGTGAATTTTCTTAATAGAAAGGACATCTGTATCCACCCCCCCCTTGTTTTTATTGGTATTGATAATCGGTCACAAATGTGTCCTTGATTCCCCGCTGCATCTTATAGGTACTTGTTATTTCCAAAGCCGTCACGCAGTCATCTACCGAGATTCCCAGATTCTGCTCCATCAAATCCAACGCCCGCATGGAAAGGACCTCCTCCCCTTCAACAAACAGAAACAGGTTGATATAGTCTTCATAGGAAAGTCCTCCCTCAGCTTCCCTCTCTTCTTCCATCTCCTCCCCAGTTCCCAGTTTGCTAAGATTCGAAAGCTGCAATTGCCAAGTTTCATTGGTTTTTACCGGAGCAACTCCCTGCCCTTGAAACAACACCCGCAGATCCAGAATGCTTTCTCCATATGCCCAGGCAAACAGGAGGGCCTGTTTTACAAGTTCCGTAGCCGCTGGCACTGTCAACAGGCTGCATAGTCCTACTGCCATCGCCTCTGCTTCCCCCTGCTTCATGGAATCTGTAAGGAGATAGGCATAGTTGACGGCCATGCGTAGATGGAGGAGTTTTTTCGCCACCGCCTCCAGATTCTCTTTGTCACCGGCCTGACCTCCTAATAGATATTCTGCTTCATAGAGCAGGGCATGTTCTTTTGTTTCCTCCGTGTAACTTGGAAAATGCTCTGTCAGATAGGCGGTGAATTGCAGCCGCTCTTTGATTCCTCCCTTTTGGAACTCTATTCCATTCCCTGTCCCCTTCTTTAAGGTTCTGTGGGAAGGGAGTTCTTCCAATGTCACATAGCGATTGGATATGGAGTCCGGACTGGGAATCACAAGAGACAACAGATTTTGCTGCTTTAATCTCTCCACGAAAGCCAGAGGATTATCCTCTGTGGGAAGAGACTGCTCCTCCTTTTGCAGCACAGCTTCCAACTCTGCTGTAATACTATTTTCCTCTTGCTCATAGGAAAACTCTTGCACATCCGGAATCTGACGACCCTCTCCACCCATTGCTTGTATCGCCTGCCGGTAAAAGGCTTGTCCGCCGCCGTCTGTAAGCAGTTGCATTTCGGAAACCCTATGCTCCACGTTATCTGCCCCATAAAACCATAGACGCCTTGCAATCTCTTGCTCCTCACTGCCCACCTTTGCAAATATATGGTATTCTTCCAGCATTTTTACATGATACTCCGCAAAGACGCTTTCCAATGCCAGTTCTGTGTCTGCTCGTTTCATGCTTTTATTGATGTGTATGGAAGCACTCTGTATCATGCTTCCCACCAAGGACACCAGCAGCACGAATACCAAACTTAAAAATACTGTGATTTCTCCTTTAAATGCCCGTTGCTTCATTTGTAATCTTCTCAAAAATTGTGCCTACCAGGCTGATTAACTGTGATTTAAAAATAACAACCAGGGCAATTAAAACCACCAAAATCAGAATCGTTTCCACCATAACGGAACCCTTGGTCTGTTTTCTCTTGATACAATTCCATAAATGCATCTTGCTACCTCCTATAACTGTATTGATAAAAATGCGGGTACGATTACTAGAATCATTACCACTGCCAGCATTGCAAACATTGGCAGAAGAAGCTTGGTGCTGGTCTCTTCCCCCATACGTTTTGCCCTGCTTTTTCGGTTCTCCATAGCTTGTATGGATTCCAACTTTAGAAGCTGACTAAGTCCCTTACTGCCCTTGCGCAGATTCTGGGATAGCAACGCCCCTAATTTTGTATACAGAGCCACACCACACCGCCTTCCAAAGCGTTCGTAAGCCTCCGCTTCCGGAATACCGCTTTGCATTTCGTGGTAGGTGGTGCGCATCTCCTCGTAGGCCGGGCGACTTCCCAACTTCACTTTCTGCTCCTCATAGTCTTGTATGATTTTCATCCATACATGCTTCATGGTCATTCCTGTTCCAAGAAGCAATGTGAATTTGCCGATGATATCCGGGTAATCTCTTATCATCTGTTCTGTCCATTTTTCCTTCGCTTCTTTTTCATCCTGTTTTTTCTTCCAGAACAATAAGATACATCCCACCACCCCAAGCAGGAGTACATAATATCCTCGCATGTCGGCAGCCTTCTTCCACGTAACCTGCTTCCCTTCCAGATTCACCGGCAGGGTAAAACCTTCTTGCTGCCTGGTGGTTTCTTCTACTTCCTTCACTGCCTGCATCAGTTTGTCCACCCATTTCTCTCTGGCTGTTTTGGTTCGAGGATAAATCATAGCATACGTCACATATAATGCCTCCTCCAAACCATATGTAAGAGTCCCCTTCACCTCTACCAGTGTTCCCTCCGGCACGGTCGCCTCTTGGAGAATTTCCCCTTTGGGGCTTAATACCTCATAATTATCCAACTCCCACTTGATTTCCACCGGATAGCCCTCCAGAGAATCCACCAGATTCAGATTCTTCTCCACCCTGTCCCGGCTTGGATTCTCCCCCAGAACCACCTTGTCCAACTCCTTCATCATTTTCTCGAAGATTTCCTGTATTTCATCACTGGTGTATGCCCTCTCTTCTATCTCAATCTGAAGAGGCTCTGACTCTATCTCTCCTTCTATGGTAGCCTGATAGGATTCCGTTCTACTACCGCCACCATAGGTATTTCTTGTAATTTCTCCACCCTCAAGCGTCCCCAGTAGTTCTGTGGTAAACAACGCCATGGCAATGGTGTTACTTACAAGCATAATGAGAAACAATCTTCTTTTTTCTTCCTTTTCCACTTCCTTTGGAAACTTTCCTTTCTTATTCAGCCATAGAAGCAGAACGAGAAACACATATACAATTCCGCAAACTACCATACTACACCTCAATTTCTACCATACGTCTTCCGCTTTCGTATGCTGCTACGTAAATGCCAAGACAAATGGTCATAATGATTACACCCAGTACATTGCCATATAGGATATCCATAAAGTTAGGAAAACTGATTTTCATGTAGCATATCATGGCAAAAGGGACTGCACTCATAATCCGAAATTCCAATTTCTTTGCCGCCATCATGGTGTCAATTTCTCTCTTTACATCGATTTTTTCACTGATTTGATAGATTGCATTTCGAATGATGCCAATCATATCCCCGCCACTTCGTTTTGCCATAGAAAACACAGTTACAAACATGCGAACCTCTTCGTCTTCGGTACGGGCTGCAAACTCCTTTAAGATTGCCTCCACGGAAAGGTTCATTTCCAGTTGACGTATCATATGGCGGAATTCCTGCAAAATCACTTCATCTTTCTGATACAGTAATTGCAAATCCTTCCAGGTCTCACGCATTGCATTTTCCACCGAGTAACCTACATTTAATGCTGTGGCCATAGATTGTATTGCCTCTTTGAACTGTAACTGAAATTCCTGTTTTCTTTTTTGTATTGCTTGTCTTTCCCAGAATTTAAGATATGGAATGAAATATGGTGACAATAGAATTGCACAAAAAGGTGTGCCATAGAACAAATAAGAAACACCGCTGATTAACAGAACCCCTTGCAGAAAAGCCCTGATATAATCACGCCTTTTGATACCCTGCTGCCAATAACTTTTCTTTGTTTTGCATTTCATTTAACTTTACCCATTCTCCTTGGATTCTCCCATTTTGAACTTCCCTCTCTCGAAACTCAAATAACGTTTGTAGCTGAAGCTCTCCGCTTTCATATCCCAATACCTCTACCATCTTTAACACCCTTCTAGTCTTATCCCGCAGCCGTCCCAGATGCACAATAATGTCAATTCCGGACGCTATCTGCCTGCGAATGGCCGCAAGTGGCATATCCATTCCCATTAGTACCATGGTCTCCAACCTACCAAGCATATCCTCCGGACTATTGGAATGACCGCTGCTGGCACCACAATGGCCGGTGTTCAGACTCTGGAGCATATCAATTGCCTCTTCCCCTCGAACTTCTCCCACGATAATCCTGTCCGGTCTCATTCGAAGGGATGCCTTTAAGAGATTGCGAATTGTGATTTCCCCGGTTCCCTCTACATTTGCATTTCTTGCTTCTAACCGTACTAGGTTTGGAACTCCTAAAATCTGCAATTCTGCCGAATCTTCAATGGTAATAATCCTCTCCTCCTTAGGGATATAATCGGAAAGAGCATTTAGAAAGGTGGTTTTACCCAGAGCCCGTACCGCCGCTCACAAAAATATTGTGTTTGGATACCATAAGTCGTTCCAAAAACTCCGCCATTTCCCTGCTGATGGATTCCATGCGAATCAACTCTTCCATGGTAATCATTTCCTTTGGAAACTTTCGAATGGTGACTATGGGACCATCTAGAGCAATGGGATATAGTACCACATTCACTCTGGAACCATCCTCCAATCTTGCATCCACAATGGGCGAGGCTTCATTTACCATGCGGTTAGCGCTTGCCACCATCTGTTGAATCACATCCTCCAGCTTGTCCCGTGACACAAAACGCTTTGGCAATTGCTCCAGTCTTCCCTTTCGTTCGATAAAGATATGCTCTGTACCATTTATCATAATCTCTGTAATGGTATCGTCTTCAATTAACTCCTGAAGAATGTCTAATTTGCGGAACGCATTAAATAATTCTTTTCCAAGGGCCGCCTTCTCCTTCAGAGGAATGTGCGTTTCTCTTCCCCTTTCTTCCAGCACACTGTGTATTAACTCTATCAGCTGTTCATCATCTATCTCCTGAGACATGTCCAATTCTTTTAAAATCCTTTCATGTAATTCTTCTGCGCGTATCATATTAGTCTCCCTCCTGTATTATTTTTTTCACATAGGACTCTATATCTTTGGGCATTGCAAATCGGTGGGTCTTTTCTTCTAATTCCTCCATGCCCATTTGGCGCAGACCACTCTCGTATTGACTTAGTTTCCGTTTGGAAATGGCATCATCTAAAATCGGCATATAAATCCTATGGCAAAGCTGCAAAATATGAAATAACCCCTGTACACTTTCGCTCAAGTCCAAGATTACATTTTCATAAGCACTTTCTTCTAAAATCGCCTCCAAAAATGAAGACCATTCTTGGTAGCTAACTTCTTTCAGGTCCGTACTTACCAGCATTGGTGGCACATAGTCCAAATCTTCTATTTTCCCTATCATGGTGGACAGGCGGAGGGCCATATTGTTCTCTTCCTGCCTCATGTAATACAGCAGGTCGCCTAAGTTTCTTCCCTCTGCCCGCATAAATCGTCCATCTACATCTGCATATTCCTCCAGATTCAGGTATAAGGTTTTCTCTTTCTTGGCAAGCTCCGTTCCCAAGGCAATGGCAAATGCCGTCCTCCCAATCCGATGGATAGGGGAATATACTGCGTACATGGTTCGCCGGGATTTTCTCACGGTTTTCAAAATATTCTGCTTGGTATTTTCGTAGTAGGACTGGAAAACCACAGACAAAATTCGGTCTGCTGACTGATATTTGCCCACCTCTTTTTCTCCTTCTCCCAAATCCTTGCATCCATCTTTTGTAAGTACGAAGGTCTGTTCCGCCTCCATTTTGCTTCGTTCCTCGTATGCAAAAGCCTCGTCGATGATTAGGATGTGCACCTTTCTGTCCTGCCTGAATCGCTGCAGACTTTCCAAGCTTGTACAAGTGTGCACCCGCAGTGCCAATTCACTGCGTTCTGTAATGTTTTCACCAAGACCATTTGCATAACGAAACTCCTTGTCACATACTACAAGATTTTTCTCGCTCAAATGATTCCTCCTTGTTCACTATGAAATTTTCCTTTTGGTATTTCTCTGCCCGAATCGGCATCGAAGTTCAAAATGTTTGTTAGAAAGTTTTAGAATTCTTAACTTGTACGTCGTATTATAAGCACCCGATTTATTCTTGTCTAGTGCTTTTTGAAAAATATTTTCTTTTTGTGCAACTTCTATAAAATTTCTAGTGCCAAGATTCCGTAAAGCAACGCAACCCCAGGAAATCCAAGGGTTCCGGATGTCAAAAAGGTGATTGCGTTTAAACCTACCTTTAGGTTGATTCCTTGATATGTAAGAATAGAATTGATACAAAAAACCAGCAACATTCCTATGATTGCACGTATGAGAAATTTTTTCATGGCAAATTTCCTTTTTTATAAAATTATGCATGTAAATGTGGAATATGTGTGTGAATTTTCTTTAATTTTCCTGTCTATACTATGAATAACTGGAATATATTTTAACACGGGAGGTGCAACATGAGTCTATTTAGAAAAACGAACCACCATGATGGTACAGATTATGAACTTTTAGAAGAAATCGAACGTGTAAAAACACAAATGGACAACGCCTATTACAATTTTCAAAATGCAATGGATCCGGATTTAATTGACTGCTATATCTATGAAGGAAATGCTGCGTGGAAACGCTATCGCTTCTTGCTTCGGCAGGCCAAGAATGGGACCGCTGCTTTTGGACATGAAGAAGAAAAATCATCTTCTAATATCCAATTTGTCCCAAAATCCATCTGATTTTTTAATTTCATCCCCTAAAGTTGTGGGATTGGACATTATCAGTGCTTCAAATTAAGAAAATGTCCAATTTTTTTATTCTTTTGGACATCAGATTCATTTTCACACATTCTGATGTCCAAACACTCTATATAAAACACCATAACATTAAGTTTTATTTAGTTTTTTAATTCGTTTTGGACATCTGACAGTTAATATCGTTTACAATGTCCAATAACTTCTCCTTCGTATTCAGTTCCGGATTTTCTATCACCATATCAAGCAGTGAATTAAGCACCACTCCTATCTCCTTCCCCGGTTCCATCCCGGCAGCAATCAAATCACTTCCGGTAACTGCCAAGTCTTTCAGTGACACACATTCCTTCTTCTCCAGAATCTCATGATAACAGGTTTCCATATCACGGATATTTTGAAGTTTTTCCTCTCGCAGATAGTCACTTTGTGCCAAAGTGTCAGCCCTACGCACTTCTAGATAATACGGGAATAATTCCTCCCCAATTTTATTCATGGCTCTTCGCACACGTTTCGGTTCTGCCGGCATGCGCAAGTCGTGGAATTGCACCAGCTTTGTTACCTTAGAAAGTGTGTCATTGTCAAATTTCAACCTGCGCAAAATTGCCTTTGTCATGTCCACACCTTCGATGTCATGCATCTTAAAATGAGCAATGCCCTTTTCATCTATGGTCTTCATCTTTGGTTTTGCAATGTCATGGAATAGCATGGTAAGGCGCAGTATTTTATCCAGACGAACTAGTTCAATTGCTTTTAATGTATGTTCTCCCACTGTATACATGTGATGCGGCGTCTCCTGAGTCGTCTTCATAAGTTCGTCAAATTCCGGAAGTATGACTTTCGTAATTCCAAGTTCATAGGCTACCTTAAGCAGACTTGGATTTGGCGAAACAAGCATCTTGATAAGTTCCACCTGAATACGCTCTGCGCTAATATTTGCAAGGGTTGGAGCAAGAATTTTAATGGCTTCCTGGGTTTCATTTTCAATGTGGAACCCAAGCTGAGCTGCAAAACGGACTGCCCGCAAGATTCTAAGGGCATCTTCTCCAAAACGCTCCTTGGCATTTCCCACGCATCGGATTGTCTTACTTTTCAAATCCTCCATGCCACCGAAGATATCCACAAGTCCCTCCGCATCATTGTATGCCATTGCATTAATTGTAAAATCTCTGCGCAAAAGGTCTTCTTTCAAGCTTCTTGTAAAAGTAACCTTCGATGGATGTCTGCTGTCTTCGTATTTGCCGTCCACCCGATAGGTGGTCACTTCGAAAGCATCTTTATCAATTAATACGGTAATCGTCCCATGTTCGATTCCCGTATCGAATGTTCTTTGAAATAACTTCTTTGTCTCTAGTGGTGTGGCCGATGTGGTGATATCCCAGTCATCCGGCACTCTGCCCAAAATGGAATCACGCACGCAGCCTCCAACAGCATATGCTTCATATCCATGTGCCTGAAGTGTATTAATAATCATATTCACTTTTTCAGGTAATCGAATCTTCATTTGGGACACCTCACTTTCTCGTAAATCATATCATACAATAAACTTTTTTCAAAGTGCCAACTTATACAATGCCAATTGATTTAAGCTAACACCTTCTTTATTGGCCTCAATTGCCAGTCTTTGATGTAATGTTTTTGGTAACCTGACTACAAATTTACCACTATATTTATCCGCAGTTTCCGGAATTGGAATATGCAGATTATTTTCAAGTTTGATTTCTATATAACTCTCCATAATCTCATTCAAATTTGCGTAAAGTTCCGCCAATGTATCTGCCGTTGTTTGGCAACCATCCAGCTCTAAAACTCGCCCATAAAAATAGTGTCCGCCCTCATCATTCATTTCCTGTACCAATCTTGTATATGGTAACTTCATATAATCTTTTACTTCCATTTTTCTACTTCCTTTCTATTATGTCATTCTATTGAGAATGTCTAATACATAGACTTTTTTTAGTGGATTTTCTTGTTTTATAGTTGTGAGTTGCCCTGTTTGTTTATTTAAGTATTGTCTATGGCTTCCCTTTTGTCGAACCAACTCATATCCCAGATAATTCAATACCTTTTCCGCTTCTTCAGGACGTATTCCGTTTGGTTGCCTTTTCATCTTGTCAATTATTTTATCCACATTGGACATTCTTATCCCTCCTTTATAGTATCGCATTTAGTATCATCTGTCAACTTAATTGCACAACAAAAACACTTCCATAGTACCACCTTCTTCCTGTATTAAATTCATCAATTTGCGTTCTTTGGTCGATACACCTTGAATTTTGATCTGCCTTGATATCGGCATACAGACATTAAAATATCGATATGAATAATCTCTGAACTTTGATGTGAAATCATGCTAACATAATTGTCTAAAACAAACAAGACCCTTTTTTGACTTTATAGCGACAAAAAGGCTCACAACAAAACAGGTGATGGGATTCAAATAAAAACCCATCACCTGAAAACATCTTTTTATATCATGTTTTTTATATCTCATTAATTATCTGACTCAAGTACGTATTAACGAGGCAAGACATCTTTTAGATACAACAGATTTTTCTGCCGCGAAGCTTGCTGACTTAACTGGTTTCTCTTCACAATCATACTTTTCACAAATTTTCCATAAGGAAACCGGAATGACTCCGAATAAATACCGCAAAAAAACGAAAAAACTTGATTGAACAGAAAGCCGCCCATGGTGGCATAAAAAAACAGGTGACGGGAATTGGAACAAACCCATCACCTGTTATATTTTATTCTTCTAATATGCCTTTCCAAAGTAAGCCATATGTTTCGCTGGTTTACCACAGAAAATACATTTGTCTGAAATCATTTCTTCATCTTCGATTAAGCAACGTGTTGCTGCTCCACCTGTAGCGTATTTGATTTCACCTTCACATTCTTCATCACCACACCAGCAAGCTTTGATAAGGCCGCGGTCTGTTTTGAATTTCTCTACCATTTCTTCTAAGGTCGTAGCTTCGTAGATGTGTGAATCTAAGAAATCTTTTGCTTTATTGTACATATCTACTTGGATAGTCTCTAAGATGTCGCGTAATTTTGTTGTGATTTCATCCAATGACACAACAATCTTTTCACGTGTATCTCTACGAACAACAACCACTTGATTGTTTTCAAGATCTTTTGGTCCGATTTCGATACGTGTTGGAATACCAACGATTTCTTGTTCAGAGAATTTCCATCCTGGACTCTTTTCTGAATCATCAATATCAACTCTGTATCCAGCTTTCTTTAATGCAGCATATAATTCTTCTGCCTTTTCAAGAACACCTTCCTTATGCTGTGCAATTGGAATGACTCTACATTCTGTTGGAGCAACGTGTGGTGGAAGAACAAGACCGTCATCATCACTGTGAACCATGATAAGTCCACCGATACTTCTTGTTGACCATCCCCAAGATGTTTCATATACGCTGTGAAGTTCATTATTCTTGTCAACATATTTAATACCAAATGCATCCGGGAATCCGCTTCCGAAGAAGTGGCTGGTTGCAGATTGAAGTGCTTTACCATCATACATAAGCGCTTCAATTGTATATGTGTCCTGTGCTCCTGCGAATTTTTCGTGTTCTGCCTTTCTACCTGATACAAATGGAATAGCTAATGTTTCTCTGTAACAGTCTTCGTATACGTGAAGCATCTGGAGTGTTCTTTCCTCTGCTTCTTCATATGTTGCATGAATGGTGTGTCCTTCCTGCCACAAGAACTCTCTTGAACGAAGGAATGGTCTTGTTGTCTTCTCCCAACGAAGAACAGAGTTCCATTGGTTCCAAACCTTTGGAAGGTCTCTGTGTGATTTTACCATTTTTGACCATAAATCACAGAATAATGTCTCGGATGTTGGACGGATACATAATTTTTCTTGAAGTCTTTCCATACCGCCACGTGTTACCCAAGCTACTTCCGGTGCAAAACCATCAATATGGTCTGCTTCTTTTTGTAACAAGCTTTCTGGAATTAACATTGGTAATGATACGTTTTGTACTCCTGTTTCTTTGAAACGTCTGTCAAGATCTGCCTGAATCATTTCCCAAATCGCATAACCATTTGGTAAATAGTTGAGACATCCTTTTACGCTTGAATAGTCACATAATTCTGCTTCGCGTACAACATCTGTGTACCATTGTGCGAAGTCTACGTCACGTGGTGTGATCGCTTTTACTAATTTCTTTTCCTTTGCCATGTTTGTTTCTCTCCTTTTATTTTGTTTGTATAAGGGATTTGAAAGTTCGCTTGCGAACTCGCGCGAGACGCGATTGCGAAGCAATGATTACACTGCGCGTCTCTGTGCATCCTCGCGGAGCATTTTATTTTCGAAGAAAATAAAAACCGCCGTTCTTTCATCCCTCCAAAAAGGGACCGAAAAGATTCCGGCGGTACCACCCTAATTAACTACATGCTTACTGAATGAAAGCTGTAATTCACTTTCTCACCATTAACGCTGGTTCCACGCTGTGTGTTTTCACACAGAGCTCCAAGGTAGGTTCTATACACTTCTTGCAAGAATCTCTCACCAAATGATTCTCTCTCTGGGGCGCGTCCTGTATATACTAGTCCTCTTCATAGCCGATTTGTCAATAATTAACCCTAATTGTATTGAAGTTTCCTGAGTTTGTCAAGATAGGAAAGTGCAAAATTTTTATTTAAAGCCATCACCTTCCGGCTCAACCTCAAACTCCATCATCTTTTTTGTCTTCGGGTGTATGAATTCCAGCCTATATGCACAAAGTGCAATCTGTTTCCATGACTTATCCACATTTGTGCTGTCTTTATCCACACCATACTTAGTGTCACCCCAAATCGGACAACCTATGTTTGCCATCTGGACGCGAATTTGATGGTGACGCCCGGTGTGGAGTTTGATGCGGACGAGGGTATCATTTAAAACCTCATATTCCAGCACCGCTTTCTTTGCATCCTTGTCTGTCACTGTACATACTCTTGAAGTATTTGTCTTTCCATCCTTCACAAGATAATTCTCAAGCATTCCTTTTTCCTTTTCCGGCACACCACAAAGCACTGCTTTATAGTATTTCCCAAATCCACACCCACTTTGCATCCCCTTATTTAATTCCTTAGCCGCAAAAGGCGTCTTTGCAAACACTAAGATTCCTTCCACCGGCTGATCCAGACGATGAATTACTGCAACGTAAGGTTCTTTTTTCTCTTTTTGATTCTTATATAGATAGTTTTTCAGAAGACTTACCATATCTACTACTCCCAGCTTTGCTGTCTGGGTCGGGATGCCTGCTGGTTTATAACACACTATAATATGTTCGTCTTCAAATAATATGCGTAGATTCATGCTTCTTCTCCAAAACGAGGCCGCCCATTCGGCGGCCTCATCTTTTTCTTCTTATTCGACTATGTCTTCATCTGACGCTTCTTCATACTTCTGCAAAATTAAAGCCTGAATGCGTTCTCTTGTTCCGGAATTAATTGGGTGTGCAATATCGCGATATTCTCCATCAAGCGCTTTCTTACTTGGCATTGCGATAAAGAGTCCTTTTTCACCCTCAATTACCTTAATGTCATGTACTACAAATTCATCATCCATAGTAATTGATACAATAGCCTTTAGTTTCCCTTCTTTCGCAACTTTACGTACGCGTACATCTGTGATTTGCATAAAACTTACCTCTTTTCTTTGCGTGGCTGTCCCAGCCAATATCCTTCTCAGTATTTTAATATTTCCATTATAGCATATACAAATGATTTCGTGAACATATTTTACAAATATTTTTAACTTTTTGTTAACTTTTTGTAACTTTGTCACAAAATAAACTACTTGGTTTTTTGTGGATATATGTATATAATATATAAGAGAGAGTTTAATAATATGACAGACAGGATGGGTAGCTATGTATAAAATTGACTTTAAAAAACCACTTCACGTGCATTTCATTGGTATTGGCGGAATCAGCATGAGCGGTCTCGCAGAGATTTTGCTAGGAGAGCATTTTACAATCTCCGGTTCAGATTCCAAGCCGTCCACGTTAACAGAACGTTTAGTCAGCCTTGGAGCAACTATTTTTTATCCGCAGAAGGCTTCTAATATTATTAATGGTATTGATGTTGTTGTATACACAGCAGCCATTCACGAAGACAATCCAGAATTTGCAGAGGCCAAGCGGCAGAATCTTCCTATGCTTTCCCGTGCGGAGCTCCTTGGACAATTGATGACCAACTATGAGACTCCAATCGCCATTTCCGGAACTCATGGTAAGACAACTACTACTTCCATGTTGTCTCATATTTTATTGGAAGCTGACACAGACCCAACCATTTCCGTTGGAGGTATCTTAAATGCTATTGGCGGCAATATCCGTGTTGGAGGTTCTGACATTTTTGTAACAGAGGCTTGTGAATATACCAATAGTTTTTTGAACTTCCTACCAAAAATCAGTGTGATTTTAAATGTAGAAGAAGACCACATGGATTTCTTCAAGGATATTGATGATATTCGATGCTCTTTCCACAGATTTGCAAGCATTCTTCCGAAGGATGGAACACTTGTAATCAATAAAAACATTGAACATCTGGAATCCATTACAGACAACCTGGAATGCAAGGTTATCACATACTCAGAAATTTCGGATGCTGACTATGCCGCATCCAATATTACATTTGATGCACTTGGCAATGCGTCCTTCGACCTGATTCGCTATGGAGAGTTTGTGGACCGCATACAGCTATCGGTAGCCGGTAACCACAATGTATCCAATGCATTATCCACAATTGCCGTTGCTGACCTTCTTCAGATTCCGATGGAAACTATTAAAAAAGGAATCCTCTCTTTTGGTGGAACCGTTCGACGTTTCCAGTACAAAGGAGAAAGAAATGGGTTTACCATTATAGATGACTATGCACACCATCCAACAGAGATTCGTGCAACACTCACTTCTGCCAGAAACTATCCGCACAAGGATATCTGGTGCATCTTCCAACCTCATACTTATACCAGAACTAAAGCGTTCTTTCATGAGTTTGCAGAAGCACTTTCACTGGCAGACCATGTAATTTTAGCCGACATTTATGCTGCCCGTGAAACGGACACTTTAGGAATGTCATCTGAGGCTTTAGTAGAAGAAATTAAGAAATTAGGTACAGATGCATACTATCTTCCTAGCTTTGAGGCCATTGAAAATTTTGTCCTCGAAAAAGTTATCCACGGTGATGTGTTGATAACTATGGGAGCTGGAGACGTTGTAAACATTGGGGATTCGCTACTTCAATAAAAGTTATCCACGTTATCCACACTTTCCACATTTGTGTTATCCACAAAAAAAATGATTTATCCACGTAAAAATGCTTTTGATACCTCTTTTATAATGCTATAATACCCGTACTAATGGGATAAAAGGCGGTAGAACACAATGAGAACTTTAACACTTCGAAATCGTTTTCAAGGAAATAGTACAATTATCGAAAACGACTTTATAGATCATTATATGGCAAAGGCAAACGGGGAATATGTAAAAGTATACCTTCTTTTGTTGCGCCATTTGAATGCACCGGATAATTCCCTGACCATTTCCAATCTGGCAGACTGTTTGGAATGTACAGAAAAGGACATCTTGCGTGCACTTAAGCATTGGTCTAAAGTGGGGCTGTTAAAGATTGATTATGATGATGGAGGAACTATTTGTGGACTTGCAATCGGTCAGGGTTCCGGGAACAATACAGAAACAAATGAGACCATCAAATCAGAGGCGGCTGACCCGCTTAAATCAAAAAAGAAAACTACACGAAGTGGTTCTAAGACCCAGGCCAAGCTCCGACAACTATATTTTGTTGCAGAACAGTATATGGGAAAACCACTGTCTATTACTGAGATTCAGAAAATTAATTACTTTTATGATACTTTGAATTTTTCTACTGATTTAATTGAATACTTAATTGAGTATTGTGTAGAAACCGGGCATAAGAGTATGCATTACATAGAATCTGTGGCTCTTGCGTGGGCAGATAACAATATTACTACCGTGGCAGAAGCAAAGGAGAATTCTTCCCTTTACCACAAGCACTATTTTGCAGTGTTAAAGGCATTTGGAATTACCGGAAGGAATCCTGCCCCTGTGGAAGTGAGTTATATAAAAAAGTGGACTGACGAATTTGGTTTTACATTGGATATTATTTTGGAGGCTTGTAATCGAACTATTTCTAATACAGCCAAACCGGATTTCAAGTATACAGATTCCATTTTAACTAATTGGGCTTCCAAAGGTGTGAAGCATTTGGCCGACATCGCGAAACTGGATTTTGCTCATCAGCAAGAAAAGACAACCAGAAAAAAATCAACCTCAAAGACGGTTGTAGTTGCAAACAATCGTTTTAACAATTTTGAAGGTCGTTCTTATGATATCAATTCATTGGAACAACAGCTTCTAAATACTAAGTAGCTAAAGGAGCGTTATCGTGGGAATTAATAACACACAGTACGATGCTATTTTTCGTAACTACGAACAAAAACAGATACATAACCGTGATTTATTGGACAAGCGTCGCAGAAACGTGTATAATCTGATACCGGAGATGGAACATTTACACAACTCCATCTCTAAACTTGGCTTAATCCAAGCCCGCAAATTATTAAATGGCGATGAGAATGCCTTGGGTGAATTGAAAGCAGAACTCAAAAAATTAACTGACCAAAAGACGCAGCTACTTGTTTCCGCAGGATTCTCTCCAGATTATCTGGAACCTATTTACGATTGTGCTGATTGTAAGGACACTGGGTATATTGGCAATCACAAATGCCATTGTTTCCAAAAAGCAATCATAGATCTGCTTTACACTCAGTCCAATCTGCAAAATATTCTTGCGAAAGAGAATTTTAATACCTTTTCTTTCACATATTATTCAGAGAATCATATTGATCCCGTAACTGGCCGTTCTTCTTTAGAAACCATGAAGAACGCTCATCTTATTGCCCATGAATTTGTAGATACTTTTACGGATGATTTTCGCAATTTATTCCTGTATGGCGATACCGGCGTTGGAAAAACTTTTCTTTCCAACTGTATTGCAAAGGAATTGATTGATAGAGCTTTTTCAGTAATTTACCTGACGTCGTATGAATTTTTCGATACTTTGGCGAAGAGTAAATTTGAAAAGGACGATGCGGCCGAGACAATGTGCGAGCACATTTTCGACTGCGATTTGTTAATTATCGATGATTTAGGAACAGAACTGACCAATTCATTTACGGTCTCTCAATTGTTCCTCTGTCTGAATGAGCGTTTATTACGCAGAAAATCCACGATTATTTCCACTAATCTTTCTTTGGAATCGCTGGTTGATATTTATTCAGAGAGGACTTTTTCCCGAATCACAAGTAATTACACCATGCTAAAGTTGACTGGTGATGATATCCGCATTAAAAAGAAACTAATGAACAGGGAGGAAAATTAATGTTGCACCGCACAGAACGTACTTTAGAAAACATACCGGTAGGACCACTTGGGTTTATTCCAATTGATGGATGCCAGGAATTAGGAAAGAAAGTAGACAAATATCTTGTTGAATGGCGTAAGGAAAACGCAGCAAATTTGAAAGATGATGCTGTCTTTATTGATTATCTAAAAGATTCTTATATTGTTGATGCCAAGGTGCCTCGTTTTGGCTCTGGTGAGGCAAAAGGTATTATCAACGAATCGGTGAGAGGAAAAGACGTTTACCTGATGGTAGATGTATGTAACTACAGCTTAACCTATAAATTATCCGGACATATTAATCGTATGTCTCCAGACGACCATTTTCAAAACCTAAAGAGAATTATCGCTGCTATTGGTGGTAAGGCGCGCAGAATCAATGTAATTATGCCGTTCCTTTATGAGAGCAGACAACATAGAAGAACTTCCAGAGAATCTCTTGACTGTGCACTAGCACTTCAGGAACTGGTTCGTATGGGTGTGGACAACATCATTACCTTTGATGCTCATGACCCTCGTATTCAGAATGCCATTCCTTTAAATGGATTCGAGACAGTTCGTCCAACATACCAGTTTGTAAAAGGATTGCTTCGAAAATATGATGATTTAAAAATCGACAGCGACCATATGATGGCAATCAGCCCTGATGAAGGCGCAACAGAGCGTGCTATCTATCTTGCAAACGTACTTGGCTTGGATATGGGTATGTTCTACAAGCGTCGTGACTACACTCGTGTTGTGGATGGACGTAACCCAATCGTTGCACACGAATTCTTAGGCTCCTCTGTTGAAGGAAAAGATGTGATTATTATTGATGATATGATTTCTTCCGGAGATAGTATGCTTGATGTGGCAAAACAATTGAAGGACAGAAAAGCAAACCGTATCTTTGCCGCTTCTACATTTGGCCTTTTTACAAGTGGACTTTCTAAGTTTGACAAGGCTTATGAAGATGGAATTTTAACAGGCGTGCTTACAACCAACCTGATTTACCAGACACCGGAATTGTTAGAAAGACCTTGGTACATCAATTGTGATGTGAGCAAGTACATTGCGTTAATGATTGATACATTGAATCACGATGGCTCTATCAGTAGCATCCTGAATCCAACGGCAAGAATCCAGGATGTTGTCAAAAGATACAACGCCGGCGAAAAAATCTAAATAAAGAATGGAGACCTCTATTCGAGGTCTCCATCTGTTTCTATAAAATTATTCTCTTCGTCATATGAAACCAATTCCACTTTGTCTAACTTTCTCTGAATCATGTCACTTCGGTCACTTAACTGTTGCGCCGCTTTTTGCGCAAGAGAAATCTTATCCTGAGTCTTCACAATTAAATCATGGAACTTCACAAACTGACTTTTAAAATTGCCAAGAAGCTTCATAATCTCTTCTGATTTTTTATTTACCGTCAAATACTTAAATCCAACGGATAAACTATTAAGGATAGCCGTGAGTGTAGTCGGTCCTGCCACTACGATTTTATATTTCTGTTGACATTCTTCTACCAAGCCATCGATTCGAAGAACTTCCGAATACAAACCTTCTGTTGGTAAAAAGAGAATGGCAAAATCTGTGGTGTGAGGCGGAGCAATATATTTGTCTCGAATGGTCATCGCTTCTTTTCGAATACGTGTCTTTAATTCTTGGACCGCCATCTTCAAACTTTCGACATCCGCATTTTCTGCTGCTTCTAACACCTTGCCATAGATATCTGCCGGAAACTTTGAGTCTATCGGAAGGTAGATAAATCCTTTGTTTTCCTTGTCCGGAATCTTGACCGCAAATTCTACCCTTTCCGTACTTCTCGGTCTGGTTGCCACATTTGTCTCGTATTGGCTCTTATCTAAAATATTTGCAAGAAGATTCTCCAGCGCCATCTCGCCATATACCCCTCGCGCCTTAACATTAGACAAGGTTTTATTTAAACTCACAACACCGCTTTCCAGACTTTTCAGTTCTCCAAGGCTCTTATACAAAGACTCCAAACGTTCCCCTACCTGCTTGAAACTTTCATCCAACCTTTCATGAAGGTTCTTATCCAGTTTTTTGTCCATGTCTTGCTGAATATCTGTGAGTTTCCTGTCATTGGCCTCCTGAATATTCTTAAGACCGTTCAGAATCGTCTCATTTACATGTTTGCTATCCTCACGAAGTCTTTTCTCCGTAGATTCCTGTATACGAATCAGACTCTCCTGAATGGTTTTTTCACTTTTCATGTGCCCGGCCGAAATCTCTTTGATGACTTCTATTCTTAGTTCCTGCTGGTCCTTCCTCAATTCATTCATATTGCCAATGACCTGGTCGCTGTTATCTTTATTCTGTCCTTTTAACAGAATAACAATCTGCATTACCAGCACTACTACAAGCAGCACAATTATAATTATGTTCATACACTACCTCATTTTACAATTCGCAGTTATTTACCGTTCTTGGGAATGGGATAACGTCACGAATATTAGACATTCCGGTTAAATACATCACACACCGCTCGAAGCCTAGTCCGAAGCCTGCATGTCTTGTAGAACCATATTTTCTAAGATCCAAATAGAATCCGTAATCGTCTGGATTCAATCCCATTTCGTTCATACGGCTTAATAATTTATCATAATC
The DNA here is from genome assembly GCA_045545895.1 of Faecalimonas sp. Lineage (GTDB taxonomy): Bacteria > Bacillota > Clostridia > Lachnospirales > Lachnospiraceae > Faecalimonas. The sequence goes on along the minus strand of JAZQBW010000047.1, from coordinate 2,552 downwards.
ATCTTCTCTTTGGCTTCCACCAATGATTTCTCCGATTCCAGGAACCAGACAATCCACTGCCGCAACTGTCTTGTTATCTGGATTCATCTTCATGTAGAATGCTTTGATATCCTTTGGATAATCCGTTACAAATACAGGACGTTTGAATACTTGTTCTGTTAAGTAACGTTCATGCTCTGTCTGAAGGTCACATCCCCAAGATACTTTGAACTCGAAGTTGTCATTATTCTTAGCTAAAATATCAATGGCATCCGTATATGTTACACGGGCGAATTCTGAACCCACAACATTGTGCAAACGTTCCAATAAACCTTTATCCACAAATGAATTGAAGAAATTCATTTCTTCCGGTGCGTTTTCCAACACATAATTAATCACATATTTCAACATGGATTCTGCAAGATTCATGTTATCTTCCAAATCAGCAAATGCAATTTCCGGTTCAATCATCCAGAATTCCGCTGCATGACGTTGTGTATTTGAATTCTCCGCACGGAATGTTGGGCCAAATGTGTAAATGCTGCGGAACGCCTGAGCATATGTCTCACCATTCAACTGACCGCTTACTGTAAGGCTAGTTTCTTTTCCGAAGAAATCTTGTGTGTAGTCCACTGTTCCGTCTTCATTCTTTGGAAGATTTTCCATATCTAATGTGGTAACGCGGAACATCTCTCCTGCACCCTCACAGTCACTTCCTGTGATAAGTGGTGTATTTACATAAACAAACCCTCTGTCTTGGAAGAACTTATGAATGGCATATGCTGCCAAAGAACGTACACGGAATACTGCTTGGAATGTGTTCGTTCTAGGACGTAAATGTGCAATTGTTCTTAAATATTCAATGCTGTGACGTTTCTTCTGAAGTGGGTAATCCGGTGTAGATGCGCCTTCCACTACCACCTCTGTTGCCTGAATCTCAAATGGCTGTTTTGCCTGTGGTGTTGCAACCAATGTTCCCTTTACAATAATCGCTGCACCAACATTTAACTTTGTAATCTCAGCAAAATTGTCCATTGCATCGCTGTAAACAATCTGCAATGTTTCAAAATAAGAACCGTCATTTACTACGATAAATCCAAAGGTCTTTGAATCACGGTTGCTTCTTACCCATCCACCTACAGTAACTTCTTTGTCAAAATACTGTTCACGGTTTTTGTATAATTCTTTTACGGTTACTAAATCCATGTGTCTTTCACTCCTTTATTATATAAATAAATCCGTCTTTTTCGGACGTTCATTTTCATTATCTTAATAGTATACCCCATTTTCCGGTTTGTCGCAATCTCGAATTGAAGGAATTAGCAGAATGCATAGCGCTGCGGCTGTCACAATGACGCCTGCAACCAAAAACCAATTCTCTTCCCCAAAATAATCTGCGAAAATACCAGATATAATCAGTGCCAATGGACCCGAAATTAATCTTATACTTCCGGTAATTGACATAACTCTCCCCATATGACGTTCTTCAAACTTTTCCTGCAAAAGCGGCGTGTACATTCCCCAATAAAATGGTCCTGAGACACCCATAAGCCAAGCAAAAAAACAAAATACCAAATATCCGTTTTCTGGTAATATTCCTGAACCAAATAGGGAAATTGCCATCATAATATAGGATAGTAAAATTGTGTGTACCTTATTTTTTGTGCCACCCCATTTTCCGAGAATAATGGAGCCAGCAAAAAATCCAAGTGAGAAAATAATCTCAACAATGCTAGCATGGGTACTGGTTCCTCCAAAACGGCCCATACTCATCAGTGGAAACAAGGCACTAACCGGCATCATGGCAATAGTATACAGAGATGTTACAAGCACAAGCCCCTTAATTCCCCTCTTGTCACAGATAATCTGCCAGCCTTCCAATGCTTCTTTTACCACATGTACCTTAGTTGTATCCCCTCCCCCTTCATGCTTGGGTATTTTGCATACCACTAAAAATGCCACTGCTATGATTGCACCGATGACATCTAAAAAGATAATCGCGCTCAAATCCCATGCACTATATAAGACTGCAGCCAATGCCGGGCTTAAAATCTGAGAGACTGACTGTAGGCTCTGTGTATATCCTGCGCACTTGGTCAGCTCTTCCTTCGGCACAAGCTGTGGTGTAATCGCCTGGAGTGTTGGATTGTGAAAAGCTGTTCCAATGGCTCTTGCCAGCATAACAAGCAGTATTAGCCAAATCTTCGGTTCTCCTCCCAGGGAAGCAAATGCAAGCAAAAGACTTACGCCAGCAATAGCCAAATCCGAAACTGCCATAATCATTTTTCGATTCAAACGGTCTATGTAGACGCCGATAAACGGGCCCAGTAAGCCCTGTGGCAGATATCCCACTAGCATTGCTAGAGAGAGCACCAGTCCTGATTTGGTTTTATCTGTTAAATACCATACAATGGCAAATTGTAGGATGGAACTGGAAAGCTGCGAAAATGCTTGTCCGGTCCAGATCGTGTAGAATGTTTTTTTCCAGTTTTGTTGCATGATAATATTCCTTTTTTTCTTCTATTTAAATTATATCCTAGCCTTGCGGAGACTTCAACCGAACAAATGAAAGT
>JAZQBW010000046.1:0-22995 GCA_045545895.1 Faecalimonas sp. | reverse complement strand
TTTGCAGTGGCTTTGGAAGAGAACCGTATGGATGAATTTTTTGAAGCGGTGAAGGTCGTGGCAGAGATTTTACGCACGAACAAAGACTTTGGCAAATTAATGAATCATCCAAAGATCATGAAAGAAGATAAAGTGAAGATTATAGAAGAGACCTTTGGAGGCAGAATTCCAAAAGAGATTGTAGGAATTATGAGACTTCTTGTAACAAAGGGGCGGGCAGAACATATGCTGTCTGTATTTGACTACTTTATTGATCTTGTAAAAGAAAAAAAGAAAATTGGAAAAGCCCATGTTACAACAGCTGTTTTGCTTAGCAATGAGCAAAAGACGAAAGTGGAACAAAAGCTACTGGATACAACAAAGTATGAAACATTTGAAATGGATTATGCTGTAGATGAATCCTTAATTGGTGGCATGGTCATTCGTATCGGAGATCGTGTGGTCGATAGTAGTATTAAATCGAAACTATATGAGCTGACACGGGAACTCCGAGATGTGCAATTATAAAACAAAGAAAGAAGGTGGATTCGTTCCATGAACTTAAGACCAGAAGAGATTAGTTCTGTGATTAAAGAACAGATTAAAAGATATGCGTCAGAACTTCAGGTATCTGACGTTGGTACAGTTATTCAAGTGGCCGACGGTATTGCTCGTATCCACGGTCTGGATAATGCAATGCAAGGAGAACTGTTAGAGTTCCCTGGTGAAGTTTACGGTATGGTACTCAACTTAGAAGAAGATAATGTTGGCGCAGTTCTTCTTGGAAGCCAGAAGAATATTAACGAAGGCGATACTGTAAAAACAACAGGAAGAGTGGTGGAAGTCCCGGTTGGCGACTGCATGCTCGGACGTGTTGTAAATGCATTAGGACAGCCAATCGACGGCAAAGGACCAATTGAAGCAACCAAATATAGAGAAATTGAAAGAGTTGCATCTGGGGTTATCTCGCGTAAATCCGTAGATACTCCGTTGCAAACAGGTATCAAGGCCATTGACTCCATGATTCCGATTGGAAGAGGACAACGTGAGCTCATTATCGGTGACAGACAGACCGGTAAGACAGCGATTGCAATTGATACCATTATTAATCAGAAGGGACAAGGGGTAAAATGTATTTACGTTGCAATCGGACAGAAAGCATCTACCGTTGCAAATATCGTAAAGACTTTAGAAGAGTTTGGCGCAATGGATTACACCACAGTGGTTTCTTCTACTGCAAGTGAGCTTGCCCCACTTCAATATATTGCTCCGTATTCAGGATGTGCAATCGGGGAAGAATGGATGGAAAACGGGGAAGATGTTCTCGTTGTATACGATGACTTGTCAAAACATGCAACAGCTTATCGTACACTTTCCTTGCTTCTTAGAAGACCACCGGGACGTGAAGCTTATCCGGGTGATGTATTCTATTTGCACTCAAGATTATTGGAAAGAGCAGCAAGACTTTCAGATGCACTTGGGGGCGGTTCCTTAACTGCACTTCCAATCATCGAAACACAGGCAGGTGACGTATCTGCTTACATTCCAACAAACGTAATCTCCATCACAGATGGCCAGATTTACTTGGAAACAGAGCTTTTTAATGCTGGTTTCAGACCTGCTGTAAACCCAGGTATTTCCGTATCCCGTGTTGGAGGTTCTGCTCAGATTAAAGCAATGAAGAAGATTTCCGGACCAATCCGTATTGAGCTTGCTCAATATGCAGAACTTGCATCCTTTGCACAGTTCGGTTCTGAATTAGATGCCGATACGGCAGAGCGATTGGCACAAGGGGTTCGTATTAAGGAGATGTTAAAACAGCCTCAATACAAACCAATGCCGGTAGAATATCAGGTTATCATTATTTACGCAGCAACAAGAAAATATCTTCTTGATATTGCAGTGGAAGATGTGCTTCGCTTTGAAAAAGGGTTGTTTGAATTTATTGCAACCAAGTATGCAGAGATTCCGGAAGCAATCAAGAGGGAAAAAGTTCTGTCAGAAGAGACAGAAGAAAAGCTTGCAGGCGCGATTAACGAGTACAAAGAAGTATTTAAGAACGAACTCTAGAGGTGAATTATCATGGCATCAATGAGAGAAATAAAAAGACGCCGGGTCAGTATTCAAAGTACCCAGCAGATTACAAAGGCCATGAAGCTTGTTGCTACCGTAAAACTACAAAAAGCAAGACAACGTGCAGAAAACTCGAAAGCCTATTTTCAGTATATGTATCAGACTGTAACTTCCATGCTTGCTAAGGCAGGTAATATAGAACATCCATATCTGAAAGGCAGCAGTTCTGATAAGGTTGGAATCGTGGTAATTACCTCTGACCGAGGACTTGCAGGCGGCTATAATTCCAATATTGCAAAATTGGTTCTCGCAAGTGGTTACGCAAAAGAAAATGTCCGCCTTTATACCATAGGGAAAAAGGGTGCTGATATCCTTTCTAGAAAAGGGTACCATATCGCAGAAAATTATGCTGATGTGATTGAGGAACCAACTTTTGAAGATGCGAAACGCGTTGGAAACAGACTACTCCAAGATTACATGGATGGTGAAATTGGGGAAATCTATGTTGCATATACGGAATTTAAAAATACGGTGGTTCAGATTCCGAAGATGATAAAGCTATTGCCGATAGACAAGACGGAAGCTACAGAGAATGCTGCTGCCAATGATGCAGACAGGCTGACGCTGATGAATTTTGAACCAAGTGAAGAAGAAGCGATTTCCCTTCTGATTCCGAAGTATGTAACCAGCATTTTGTATGGTGCTTTTGTAGAAGCAGTTGCAAGTGAAAATGGCGCACGTATGCAGGCGATGGATTCTGCAACCAATAATGCAGAGGAAATCATCAGTGACTTGGAATTGAAATATAATAGAGCCCGTCAGGGAGCTATTACACAAGAATTAACAGAGATTATAGCCGGAGCAGATGCGATTGGCTAGAAGGAGTGACAAAGAAAAGATGGCAAATAGAAATATTGGAAAAATCACTCAGGTTATCGGTGCTGTATTGGATGTTAAGTATACAGCAGGCAATCTCCCAGAGATTAACGAAGCCATTGAGATTACGAGAAAAGATGGCAGTCGTTTGGTGGTAGAAGTGGCACAGCACTTGGGTGATGATTTAGTTAGATGTATCGCCATGGGACCAACCGACGGACTTGTCCGTGGGATGGACGCAGTAGCCACAGGCGCGGCAATTACTGTGCCGGTTGGTGAAAACACCTTGGGACGTATCTTCAATGTGCTTGGTGAACCAATTGACGAAAAGCCGGCTCCAACAGATGTGGAATATGAGCCGATTCACAGAAAGGCTCCTTCCTTTGAAGAACAGGCAACAGAGGCAGAACTTTTGGAAACGGGAATCAAGGTTATCGACCTTCTCTGCCCTTACCAAAAAGGTGGTAAAATCGGTCTGTTTGGTGGTGCCGGAGTAGGTAAAACCGTACTCATTCAAGAATTGATTACAAATATTGCAACAGAACACGGTGGATACTCTGTATTCACTGGCGTTGGTGAGAGAACAAGAGAAGGAAATGACCTTTACTACGAAATGATGGAATCTGGTGTTATAGAAAAAACCGCCATGGTATTTGGTCAGATGAACGAGCCGCCTGGAGCTCGTATGCGTGTAGGTCTTACAGGACTTACCATGGCAGAATATTTCCGTGATAAAGGTGGAAAAGACGTACTTTTATTCATTGATAATATTTTCCGTTTCACACAAGCTGGTTCCGAAGTATCGGCCTTACTAGGACGTATGCCTTCAGCCGTAGGTTACCAACCGACACTGCAGACAGAAATGGGTGCACTTCAGGAACGTATTACATCCACAAAGAACGGTTCTATCACATCCGTTCAGGCCGTATACGTACCAGCCGATGACTTAACTGACCCTGCACCGGCTACAACATTCGCTCACTTGGATGCGAAAGTTGTACTTTCCCGTGCAATCACGCAGTTAGGTATCTATCCTGCAGTAGATCCACTTGATTCTTCTTCGCGTATGTTGGATCCAAACATCGTAGGAGAAGAACATTACAAGGTGGCACGTGGTGTTCAGGAAGTATTGCAGAAATATAAGGAACTCCAAGATATCATCGCAATGCTTGGTATGGAAGAACTTTCGGAAGAAGATAAGATTACAGTTGCACGTGCAAGAAAGATTCAAAGATTCTTGTCACAGCCATTCTTTGTGGCAACGCAGTTTACAGGCTACGAAGGACGTTATGTGCCGATTAATGAGACCATCCAAGGCTTTAAAGAGATTCTGGAAGGAAAACATGACGATATTCCGGAAGGATATTTCCTCAATGCCGGAAATATTGATGATGTACTCGCTCGTGTGAAGTAGAGGTGAGTGCGTATGGCAGATAACAATTTATTTGAATTAAAAATCATCGAGCCGGACGGAATGTTCTTCGAAGGAGAGGCAGAATTCTTAGAGTTCACTTCCGTGGAAGGACAGATGGGCGTTTACAAAAACCATATTCCGCTGACAACGATTTTGGAACCATGCGTGGTGAAGATTCATGCAAATGGGGAAGTAAAAAAGGCGGCGGTTATGGGTGGATTTATAGAAATCCAAAAAGAACGCATCACCATCCTGGCAGAAGATGCCAACTGGCCGGAAGAGATTGATGTAGAGCGTGCCAAGGCGGCGAAGCAGCGTGCTGAGGAGCGTCTTAGTAAAAAAGAAGCCGGATTAGATGTGGTACGTGCGGAAGCAGCGCTCAAGAGAGCGATGGCACGTATTGGTGCGGCGAGATAAGAATAGGTATTAGAAGTGGAAGGACTCGAAAGAGTCCTTCTTTGTACAATAAAAAGGAACGCGTTGTCACAAAAATGAGTATATTAATATTGAAAAATGTGACGAGATGCGGTATGATGTATATACAAGGAGGGAGACAAATGAATGAAAAGGAGAGAAATGCAATCTTAGAAATGGGTAAAAGATTCAAGGAAGTGCGTACGACGAATGGTTACACACAAGAACAGATGGCGCGATTTCTAGATGTGGACAGAACGCTGATTACAAAATTTGAAAAAGGTGAAAGAGCACTTGGTATAGCAGATTTAGAGAGAGCATGTGGTTTGTTTGGATGCGATTTGAAGACGCTAAGAGGTTTGAAAGAATACCGTCCGTTGACAGTAGCATATCGTGCAAAAGATTTGTCATTAGAGGATATGGAATCTGTACGCAAAGTCCAAAAGATTATACTTAATATGCGACGAATAAAGGCATATGGAAAGGATTCACATGAAGACAGATATACAACTTAATTCAGAGGCAGTACGTTTTCGAGAAAAGGTAGGATATAGCAATCGGGAACCGATTGATGTGGAAAGCGTTGTTTTAAAAATGGAGAATTATACACTTGTTAAGTTAGAGTTATCTAATAATATAAGTGGAATGTGCATCGTTGACGAGAATTCAAAAGTGATAGCCATTAATTCGAGCATGTCTGTGGGTCGACAACGATTTACAATTGCGCACGAACTTTATCATTTAGAAATGGAACAATTAAAGGAAGGTAAAGTCTGCCCGACGGGGATTTATGAGAATAGAGCGGAGACCGAAAAAGAAGCAGATATGTTTGCAACATTTTTATTGATGCCCTACGATGGATTGGAATGGTATATTGATAAGTTTGACGTTTTAGAATGGAATCTTAAGAATATCATTGATTTAAGCCAGTTTTATAAATTGAGTTACATGGCGGTGTTGTTCCGTCTGAAATATGAAGGTAGAATTACTGCTGAAGAATTTGAGCAATTAAAAAATATTAACGTAAAAAACCAGGCATTAAAGTATGGTTATGACATATCTCTATATAATTCTTCACAAGAAGATGAAAGGTGGATTACGTTGGGAGAGTATCCTCGTATACTTGAAGAAAAAAGAAATACAATTCCGGAAAGTTTATATAAACAGTTTTGTAAAGAGGGTTTTCGGGATGTTGTAGAGCAAAGGAAACTGGAGGAAGGAGATGGGCTTAATGACTAATGTAGATTTCAAAAGCTCGAAAGCCAGATTTCAGGTGGTTTACGCTGATACGGACACGTTATCCAGTTTTCTTAACCGAAATTGTTTTAATTATTTCATGAAGGTGTTTGAAACTTTGGGAGCTGAAATTATAATACCGAAGATGGTATTAAATGAATTGTATCATGATGATATGCGAACTGGGATTCGAACGGAACCAATTAAGCAGATGATTCGGGCCAAACGAATTTTGGAAGAAGATATTGATCCATTTTCAGATGAGGCGGATACATATTACGAATTGTGTGAAATGATGGATGCAGGAGAGGCGTCTGCATTAACATTAGCTAAACATAGCGACAAGGTAGCTGTTGTAGCTAGTAATAATATGAGTGATATAGCAAGGTATGCTAGACAAAATGGAATAGAGTTATGGCCTACTGCAAGAATTTTGCAAGAAGCGGTTGATTTGAAGATAATAAGTATGGAACAAGCTAATAATCTTTGGAAAAAGATGAAAAAGGATGGATTAAGATTACCGATAGATGAAACATTTGAAGCATATTACAAAAGAAATATGTTGATTGGAAATAGCATGAGAAAAGAAGTATCTTAGTATTGGAATTACAAAAGAAATTAGAATAGAGAAGAATTTTGAAAAAACCATCAAAGTCGATGGTTTTTTCTTTTTACCCCGTAGATTTTACAAAAATAGAACGATATTTTTTAGGGGTCATCCCCTTATACTTTTTAAATACCTTTACGAAATAAGAGGCATCGTAAAAACCGCAACTGCAAGCAACATCCGTAATAGAAGCAGTTGTGTTAATGAGAAGAACACAGGCGCGTTCCAAACGGTAGGCGTTCAAGAATTCAATCGGAGTTTGTCCAAAATAATTGCGAAACGCTTCCGTAAAATAGTTGATAGACATACCAGAGATTTCAGCCATTTTACCGGACGTAATCGGATTCATAAAAGAAGAATCAATATAGTCTAAAAGTGGTTTGAAGCGGTTGACATTCTTTGAAATCTCAAAATTCTCTGTATAATGATGTTGGACATAAATTGTGCCAAGCAATTCAAACAATACGCTCAGCAATAACAAATCTTTCTCATCTACTTCCTGAGAAGCAAGTCTGAAAAGTCTATTGGTAATATCATATAAATCCGCATTTTTAATAGGATGAAATGGCAAGATACGAATCTTATTATTTGCAAATGTATGTAAAATGTTTTTGCATAATGATGTTCGAAGTAAAATTGCATTGGAATCAAAATCGATTACTTCATAAGTGCAGTTCTGTGGTTCATATCCATGTATAATTTCCTGATTCACAAATACAATATCATCCGCTTTTGCGTGCACCGCATCATCATCCATGAACACTGTCAGATTCCCGCTGATTACCCGTACAATTTCACAAGGTTTGTGCCAATGAAGTGGCATGTGATAAAACGGGTGATTTTCGTTGATGTGGTGATATGATAGGGGAATGTTACGAAGTTCATTACTAACCTGTTCATTATAATCTAAACCAAGCATATTCATTCAACTCCTTTTCTACCATTATAAACTAAAGCCATTTGTTTTACAATTACCAAAATTTACATGTTAAAAAATAGTCAAACTGCACAAAATTGTTGGAAATATACCATTTTTAAGGGGTGATATTACAAGAAATGACAAAGGCTTTCATGATAAAATATAATTACTAAAATTGTAACTTGGAAAAGTGTGCCAAAAGAAAGGAGAGGATGGCGTGAGAATAGCAATTGGCTCCCTACAATGCGAGGGTAACAGTTTGACACCGATACATACCAGATTCGAAGATTTTGACTATGCTGTCGGCGAGGCAATGTATAACGAAGTACAGGTGGTTGATTATTTCAAAGAACACAAGTGTGGAGTTGTACCCACCATATATGCGCATGCTTTGCCGGGTGGAGCAGTCGTCAAAAAAGATTTCTTGAGATTGGTCAATGAACTGGTAGACGAAATCCCAACGGAGGGGATTGACGGTATTTGGCTTTACTTACACGGAGCAATGTATGTGGAGGGGATTGGTTCAGGTGATACATATTTGCTGCAAAAGATCAGAGACAAGGTTGGATACAATATTCCGATTTCAGTGGCGATGGATTTCCATGCAGACAATACGGATGAGATTATAAAGAATGTCAACTGCGTAACGGCATTCCGAACGGCACCGCACTGTGACCACAAGGACACACAGATAAGAGCAGCAAAGAATCTCTTGCGGTGTATTGAGAAAAACATCTTACCCGAGCCGCAGATGGCGAGAGCAGATGTGGTGATCTGTGGAGATGCAGTTCAGACCGCGTTGGAACCACTGAAAGGTATCATGGAACTAGCAGAGGAGATTGAGAAGACAGTACCAGGTATGTTAAGTGTCCAGGTGTTTAACGGTCAGCCTTGGATTGATGAACCATACATGGGACCAAGCATTGTGGTAACACATGAAACGGATACAAAGATTGCAAAACACTATGCCGAGCTCCTTGCAGACAAATTCTATGAGGTGCGCCACGACTTTAAGTTTTTGATTGAGGCGGTAGAGCCACAAGAAGCAATCAAGCGAGCGATGGAGGCAAAAGAAAGGCAAGTGTTCCTTTCAGATTCCGGAGACAATACAACGGCAGGCGCCGCCGGCGACAATGCCTATATGATTAATCGACTTCAAGAGGCAGGAGCAACCAATGTATTGGTGGCAGGAATCGCAGATAAGGATGCATGTGATGCATGTTACTTGGCAAACATTGGAGACACCTTAACATTAAAGGTGGGTGGAAGCTTGGATAAAAATAGCGAGACGGCAACCATTACCGGAAAACTGATTCACCGAGGAGATATCATATCCTATACCGGTGGAAATGCAGGTCCATCCGCCACACTGGATTGCGGAGATATGACGGTGGTGATAACAAAGAACCGAGCTGCCATGTGCAGACCGGACATATTTGAATCCGTTGACTTGGATTACGGTCCATACAAAATTGTGGTTGTGAAACTGGGATACTTATTCCCGGAACTTGCAGCAAAAGCAGAAAGAGCAATCTTGGCATTTACACCTGGAAGTTCTACAGAACGATTGGAAGATATGAATATGAAGAAGATTCGTCGACCAATGTTCCCATTGGATGATGATTTTAAATAACAAATAAATAACATAAAAGGAGTTTAAAACTATGGCTTATTACAACATGAACGAAACGGAAAAAAGAATCAAACAGGTACGAGAAATTTTAAGAGCAAAAGAGTTAGATGCAGCACTTATCTACTTCGATGAACTTAACATCGCAAACGGCTGGTATTTAACAGGATGGTGCGGACAGTTCGAAAAAGGTTCCGTTCTTATTCCGGTAGAAGGAGAACCAATCTTACTTGGTGGACCAGAATCAGAACCATTTGCAAAAATGAACTCTGCAATTACAAAGGTACGTTGCTTCCCAGTATTTATGGTTCCGGATGAAGAATATCCAAATGCAACCATTATTAACTTCAAACAGTTAGATGAAGAGTTGAGAGCAGAAGGAACAGTACTTAGAAAAATCGGTTTTGTAGGAACATCTACGATTCCACATCAAGTATACAACGATTTCGTTGCAGGCTTCGAAGGTGTAGAGATGGTGGACATCACAGATGAATACGAAACACTTCGTGCTTACAAATCTATCTGGGAAGTAGAACAGATTCAAAAAGCAACAGACCTTTGTGATTTGGCTTACGACAAGATGATGGCAGCAATCAAACCGGGCGCTTACGAATTCGAAGTAGCTGCAGCAGGTGAAGCAATCTGTAGAGCAAACGGTGCTACAAGCTTCGCGTACTCTACTATCGTTGGTTCGGGAGAACGTGCAAAAGCAGTTGTACCTACAGCAACAAACAAGATGATGGAAGACGGCGAACTCGTTATGATTGGTATCGCACCACGTTTCAACGGATATGCAGGAACATTTGGTGATACTATCCCAGTTAATGGCGTTTATACACAAAGACAAAAAGACTTATTAAACCACATGAGAGAAACATTCCGTTTAACAAGAGATATGTTAAAACCGGGAATGACAGGACGTGAAATCGATGTACCAGGACGTCTTTACTATGAAAAACATGGATTGAAAGATTATATCGTATGTCCATTCGCTCACTCAATCGGTCTTATGGAAGCAGAATCTCCATTCTTTGGACCAAATGGTGATTTCGTATTAGTACCAGGTATGACAGTCATGGTTGACGTAAGCTTCTTCGGACATCCAGATTTACACGGTGGACGTATTGAAACAGGATTCGTAATTACAGAAAACGGATGCCGTCCATTGTCACCAAAGATGTGCGATTACTTTATGAAAGATTTATAGGATTCACTTTATAAGATTGGAGGAAAAGAAAATGGCAGAAGCAGTATTAGGATATAAACACTATATGTTCGTAGATGGTGATTTGCCTGGAAACGGTGATGATCCAAGCCTTCCGGGACATGAAGCACTTATGATTACAAATAAAAGCATAGAGGATGCTCATATCTTAGTGAATCTTTATTTTGAAGACAAGGCTCCGGTAAAAGGACTTCACTTAACGGTTCCAGCAGAGAGAGTTATCTGCATCAGAACAGATTTGCCAATCTGCGAAGAAGAGTTCCGGATTCCATTTGGACAATATTCTTTGGAACTTGATTCAGACATTCCGGTATGTGCAAGCTTTGGGCGTCTCGATAGAAGATACAATCTTGGATACTATGTGACCGGTTATTGTGCAGTGTAAACAGAGGTGAACATTTGATGAAGAGATTCATTATGTATTCGGATTTGAAGCCGGAAAAAGTACAGGATTACATAGACTTACATGCAAATCCTTGGCCAGAGTTAATTGAGTTAATTGGAAAGTGCAATATTCACAACTATTCCATTTCTCTTCGTGGGACACAAGCTTACACATACTATGAGTACACAGGAGATGACTACGAGGCAGATATGGAGTATATGGACAATAGTCCTGTGATGCAAGAGTGGTGGAAATATTCAAAACCATGTTTTGTAGGACATGACAAGGGTGAGTATTACGAGGATTTGCAGGAAGTGTTTTACTGCTCATAAAACAATAATGAAAGCATAGACTTTCATTATTGTTTATGTGCTTCTCGGAAAGCAGTAGGGGTAAGCTTATATTGATTTTTAAAGCAGTTTGCAAAATAGTGTGTGTCGGAAAAACCACATTGTAAGGAAATATTAGATATGCTCTCGTTAGAATTTTTTAATAATTTTTGAGCCAATTCTAAACGAAGAATACGAATATATTTCATGGTTGTAATGCCAGTGGCTTCTTTAAATCGCCTGCAAAAATAGGTTTCATCATAATTAAATTTCTGGCTAATGCTTCTGGAAGTAATATCTTCTGTAAAATGACGATTAATATACTTCAGGACTATGTCGAAATTTTTAACAGGCTCTTTCGAGTGTGAAAAAGCAACCATGCAGTTTTGATACAAGAGTCCGATGAATTCGTATATTTTTCCAGTGGTAAGGAGAGGATTACTTTTGGGTTCAGAGGTTAAAAGCAATACTAATTCGTCCAATACCTTTGAGAGTGCAACGTTGTTTGTTGCAGGAGAAAATAATACAGAACGTTTTATAATAGGTTTTATGTATTTATCAGAGGCAATGGTTGAGTTTAGAAATTTTTCAATATCAAAGGATATTACATGATACTCTAACCCTTCATCTCCGGCAAAGCCACTGTGAACCATGGATGGCATAATAATTACTATGTCACCTGCTTTTGCGATAATTTCTTTGTTGGCTAGTTGTACCTTTAAACATCCATGTATGATTTGTAAAAGTTCCATCCTTTCGTGCCAATGTGTGGGAATGCACATCTCATTTGCAGAAAATGCATATCTGTATAATTTGATACCGCTTTCTCCATAAATAACAGGCACAAGTTCTTTGTGAGCATCTAACATAAGAACAACCTCCTTATGTAAATATATTACCACAGAAGCAAGGGTGAGGTATATACAATTTTGGTATTTGTGTGTAAAATTTTTGCTTTTACAACAGGTTGAAAATTTATACATACAAGTCAAAATTGTCACATGCAAGGGCAAATGATTCTATTAAACTATAATTATCAAAAACAGGAGAAGGTTTGCAAAAATGAAAAAAATTAGTTGCGTAATTTTGGGATATGGAGATAGAAGTTCACGTTATGCAGAGTATGCAAAGGACATGCCTTCTGAATTAGAGATTGTTGGAATTATTGACGTGAATGAATTGAAACTAAGCCAAGGCCAAGAAAAATTCAATTTAAATGATAATCAGATTTTTTGTAATTTAAAAGAATTTCTAGATGCAGACATAAAGTGCGATGTGGTTATCAACGGTACAATGGATCAGATGCACTATACGACGACAATGGCACTACTGGAGAAAGGATATAACATTTTATTAGAGAAACCAATCACACCAGTATGGCGGGAATTACTAGATATAGAACGAAAGGCAAAGGAGAAGGGATGCAAAGTTGTTGTCTGTCATGTACTTCGCTATACTCCTTTCTATTCAAAGATAAAAAGCATTTTGAATAGTGGTCAGATTGGCAAAATTGTAGATATGCAATTAAATGAACACATATGGTATGGACATTTTGTAAATTCTTATGTGCGAGGAAAGTGGAGGAGCGAAAAAGAATGTGGCAGTGGGCTTTTGCTTGCAAAATGTTGCCACGATACAGATCTTATGTGTTGGTTGAACGACCAGACAACACCAGAGTATGTATCTTCTTTTGGTTCCAAGTCCTTTTTTGCTCAATCAAATGCTCCGGAGGGAGCAACGAAGTACTGTTATTTGTGTCCGAACAAAGAAACATGTATGTTTAATGCAGAAAAATTCCAGATAGAAAAAGACTTTATCCCATTTTACACATGGGCAGGAATTAACAAACGGTTAGATGAGATTTCGATAGAAGAAAAAAGGGAATTTTTGAAACGAGATGTCTATGGGCAATGTGTGTATCAGACAGATATGGATATTGTGGATCGACAGTGTGTTTCCGTGCAGTTTGCAAATGGTTCAATCGGTACTTTAAACATGGTAGGAGGTGCCAGCAAAGCCGGGCGATATATTCATCTTATATGTGAGTATGGAGAGATTGAAGGACACATTGAAGAAAATAGAATTACCGTTAGAAAATTTGATAAAGATAGAATTTGTTATGAAGAAGAACTCATTGATTTTAGTGATGAGAATGATTTGGGAGATGAGGACAACTCTGTCGGAGGACATTACGGTGGAGATTATTACATAATGAAAGATTTGGTTCGCTATCTGAATGGAGAGAAGACTTCAGTTGCAACTACAGTAATTGAAGACTCCATTAATGGACACTTAATCTGTTATGCGGCAGAAAGAGCAAGAAAGGAAAACATTGTTGTCAAGTTAGAAAAGGAGGAAAAGCACAATGAGACAAATTAAGAAGAGACGTATTGGAGTATTTGCATTGGCGATTATGATGTTTGTATTAGCAACTATTCCAGTACAGTTGGTGGAAGCAACGGAGGACACGGATGTAAAGCGTGGAAAAATCAGCAACTCAGTCTCAATTCAAGAAAGTTATAGCTGTTTTATTGGGAATGCTGAGCCAGTTGATGTAAAACCGGGTAAAAAGTTTTTTCTCACATACACAGTAGACAGTGTGGAGAAGAATACATTGCTTGGAATGGGGCTGATAGTTACCAAAGACTATAAGTCCCCGGAAATATATGGGGAAGGCAATGGTTTTATGAAGTACGCAGATAAAGATCAAAACTTAAGCGAATTGCTGGAAGCCGGTTATACATATCTTATCAGTTTTGAGATGGAAGAGGATGGGTTCCACTATAAGATAGCGAAAGCGAAAGGCGACCATGCAGAATATGTAAATTTGGGAGATGTGGGACAGAATATCATCAGTAAAGAAATTACAGATGGAAAGTACTTTGGACTTTACCTAAATGGTGCAGAATTGTATCAAGATCAAAAGCGCTGTTTAACAGCAGAGTTTTCCAGAGTGTATTGCTATGATGAAGACGGAAATGATATACCGCTTGTGGCTTCGCGTAATGCTACGGTATATCGTCCAAAACAAATGACAGATAAAAAAGTTGCCCACTATTATGAATTCAGTCTTATGGATGCAACGAATGTTTATATCTCCAATCGGAAAGAGGCTAAAGGGACAGTGGTATATCTTTCTTATGATGTTGAAAATGTGAGCAAACAATCTGTTGCTATGAATGGATTTGTCGCATGTTCTGTTCCGACAGAAGAATATCCGTGGAATCACGGAGTGCTCGGATATCAGGATTATCCAGTTGGAGAAAGTCCAATGCTTCGAGAAGGAGCGCACTATTTGGTACGTTTTGAAAAAGCAGAGAATGAAGTGAAAGCAAATGTAAAATGTACTTGGAATGGTAAGGATGAATATTTTGGCTGGACATCTACTTTGTTTATGGAAAATTACGATTATGACGCTTTGAATTACATAGGGATTTTTATGGGACAAGGATATGAGAGTTTTGTGTCAGCTGATTTCAAAAATGTTCGTTGTTACGATGAAAAAGGCAATAATCTTGGAGTGCAAGTAAACAAAAAAGACTTGAAAATTTCTCATTATGGAGAATTGGAAGATTATTCACTATGTGAAGCGGTTTACTATTGTAAAGGGAATCGGACATTTTTCTTTTTAGAGGATGAAAGCAGTGTTGGAAAACTTGTGGTTGGCGAAGAAACGGAATGGGGCACCTATTCTATCGATGACAGCTCAAGAAAAATGGTAGTAGATGTGGGTGGAAATCAGACTACATATACCTACAAATATACATTGTTTGTGGACAATGAAGAGAATCAATATATTCGAATGAAAGACAACAAAGTTACATTTATATCAGGAACAGATGTATCAACACAAATGGCAACTGCAAAAAACACCTATCGCGTGACTAAGCCTGAGAACCCATCCATGAAAGATAATACATTCAAAGAGTGGTGTCTGGGAGATGGAACAGCATATGATTTTGAAACAGTTGTTACGGAAGCTACAACACTCTATGCAAAATGGGTAGATGGTGATGGAAACGAATATTTAGCGACAACGGCGGATGCCGGAGCGAATGGTTTTACGGTTTCGCCTATGGTTATCTCGATTATAGTGAGTGCAGTATTGATTGTACTTACAGGTGTATGTATTGCGGCGATTGTTCGAAAGGGGAAAAAGCATGAGGACAGCAAATAGAAAGAAAATGAAGTTACAGACCAAACTTTTCATTTTGTTTTGTGTGGGGCTTCCGGTGATTGATTGGGTTGTGTTCTATATTTACCCGAATTTTTCAGCGTTCTTCATGGCATTTACAGACCGAACAGGTGCATTCACTTTAGAACATTTTGGGCGTTTTTTTGACAGACTGTTTAGTTGGAATGAGGATTTAGTTGTAGTGATTAAGAATACCATGATCACATGGGTAATTGGAACTGTAATGTTTCCTTTTCAAGTATTGGTATCTTATTTCATTTATAAAAAAGTGCCGGGAGCATCTGTTTTTCGAACTATATTTTTCCTTCCGGGGTTAATCTTCTCCGTGGCATTTGCAATGGTGTTTATTCGTTTGATTGGACCGGAAGGGCCAATCGCGCAGATGGTTGCACAGATGGATGGTTTGGATTATATACCAGAACTTTTGACGGAGACTAGATATGCCAACAAGGTAATTTTAGCACAATATATTTGGCTATCTATTCCAGGAAACTTGATTATCTGGGGCGGCGCATTTGCAAGAATACCGGAAGAAGTCTTGGAATCCGGTTATATTGACGGAACCACATGGTGGACAGAATTTACAAGAATTATTGTTCCGATGATGTGGCCAACGGTAGCACTTCAGATGGTATTGCAGGCTTGCGCAATTTTTTCTGCCAGCGGTCAGGTATTCTTGCTTACTGGTGGTGCTCATGGCACACATACCATTACCTCATGGATGTATGTGACAGTTTTAAATGGTACAGGGAATTTTGAAACAACCAATGCGTACAATTATATGGCGGCAGTGGGTATGTGCCTATCGATTGTGGCAGTAACGATATCGCTCATTGTGCGTAAGTTTACCGACAACGTCATAGAAGAAGTTGAGTATTAGGAGGTGCAGAGAGATGAAGTTAAAGCGTTTTCAGCGAAAGTCTCGTTCAGAGATTATTTTGCATTGTGTGGTATCTGCACTATTTACATTGGTGGCAGCAAGTTATTTATATGTACTAGTTTGGATGGTTCTAGCAGGACTAAAAGAGCATACTGATTTGATTATGGATCCATTTGGATTACCTTCTATGTGGAAATGGTCCAATTATATTGAAGTGTTTACAAGTCTGGAAGTGAATGGGAACAATTTTTTGGATATGTTGTTTAACAGCGTGTGGTTCTCTGTAATAGGGACTTTTACAGCACAGTTCTTTTCATTAACACTTGCATATGCGGCGACGAAATATACATTTCCGGGAAGTAAATGGATTTACCCTATCATATTGGTGATGGCCACATTTCCAATATACGGAACCGGAGGGGCGGCTTATAAATTAATGCTGGATTTACATTTAATTGACAATTATGCACAGGTGTTATTTCCACAGGTTTTTGGTTTTACTGTACTGTATTATATGTCGTTTGTGAAAAGTTTGTCCTGGAGTTATGCAGAGGCGGCAATGATAGATGGAGCCGGAGATTTTGGAATCTTCTTCCGGGTGATGTTACCGCAGATGAAGCCTATATTTGGGGCCTTGTTTTTATCAAACTGGGTAACTAGTTGGAACTCTTACGAAGGGGCCATGATTAACATTCCGAATTTACCGACGCTGCCGGTTGGAATATATCAGTTCAATGTGGAAATGACAGCGAGAATGAGATTAGATATGTTATTTGCTGCATGTGTGTTGGTTTGTTTACCATCCATTATACTTTTTGCAGTATTTAATAAAACGATGACAAGTAGTGTATCCATTGGTGGATTAAAAGGATAGGAGGAAAAAGAAAATGAAGAAGAACGTAATAGCAATTATCCTTGCAGGAGTAATGGCAATTTCGTGTTTGACCGGTTGTGGTGGAAAAGGAGACAAAGCGGAGAATTCAACAACCAATATTGAAATTGCGTATTGGAACGGAGGATTGGGAAGAGAGTGGTTAGATACACTTGTAGAGGCCTTTGAAGAAAAACATCCGGAGTATAGTGTGACAGTGAATGCGACGGCGAGTGCGTCAGCAATTGCAACTGCATTTGGAATACCAGATGGAGATACTACAGACCTTTATCTATATATTCAAAGTGAACAGACAAAATATATGGAGCCATTGGATGATGTTTTAGAAGCAACAATTGAAGGGGAATCGAAGTCTATTGGTGAGAAATTCCAACAATCTTATTTGGATTCTCAAGTATCTTCGGATGGGCACTATTATATGCTCACATATGGTGGTGGAATCATAGGTCCGGTTTATAATGAGGCGCTTTTTGCAAAAGCAGGTATTGAAGAGTTACCACGTACAACAAAAGAATTAGCTTATGTGTGTGATGTGCTTTTAGAAAATGATATTGTTCCATGGTGCCATTTTGCACCGCAGGGATACTGGACATGGGTAAATGATGTATTTTTTGCCCAATATTGTGGTTACGATTATTATACAAACAACTTCTATGCAGCAGTAGACGAAAATGGTAATTCTCCAAGCAAGGAACTTTTGACAAATAAAAGTGATGGACGTTATGCGACTTTAAAAGCATTGGAAGAAATTGTCACAGCAGATTATGTATTACCGGCTTCTAATACCTATGACCATGCAACTATGCAGACAAAATTCATGCAAGGTGAATGTGCAATGATGCTCAATGGAAGCTGGTTTGAAACAGAGATGTCATCACAAGGTTCAGCAGACGGATTTAAGATGATGCGTATGCCGGTTATTTCCAGTATTGTGGATAACATGACGAGCATTTCCAAAGAGTCAGAGTTGACGAAATTGGTAGCAGCAATTGACAGTGTGACTGATGGAGAAAAGACAATAGAAGATTATAAACAAGGTGAAGATTATGTGGTTGATGGTATGACAGTGACCGCAGCAGATTGGGAATATGTAGATTTGGCCAGAAATTCAATGGCAAATAACTTTTCTTCTGAGACTGCATTTATTCCGTCCTATTCCAATTGTAAAGAGGGAGCCAAAGAATTCTTGAAATTCCTCTATTCCGATGAAGGATATCAGAAGTACTTGGATGTCCTGGGAACAACAATGCCGCTTAATATGTCTGATAAGGAAGCTGATTATTCAAGTTTGAGCTCTTTTGGAAAAAGTGTTTTTGATATTAGTAACACTACTAAGCAATTTATTACTATGGAAGCAGTAAATAGACATGTGGTTTACAAAGAAACAAATGCGCGTTCTTTTGGAACCGTGAATGTGATACCGGCATTTACAACAAGAAATACTGGAGAGCGCAAAACAGCAGAAGAATTTTGGAATGCTTATGTTGCAGATATTGAAAAAAATTGGGATGAATGGTTACAGAATATCAAATAGTTGAGGAAAAAGATATGAAAAAAAGAAAATGTTTTGCTTTGGCAGTAACCGCAGCACTTCTAGTGAGTGTGGCAGGGACACTGCCGGTACAAGCAGGAAGTAGTCAGAGTATTATCGATGAGAGTTCCTACGCAACAGAAATTAATGGTGCCATATGGAATAATATGGATGAAGATGTATTGACGAAAGACGGCAGTCTCATATTCCCGGCAGAGAGTACGGAAGCAACAAAACTTATTACGAAGACGGTGGTAGAGAGTAATCACTTGTGCGAAACTGTCGTGAAGGCGGAAGCCGATATTACATTGACAGCTCTGCCGGAAGCAGAGATCTTTGCCATGGCTCTTGGATTGGGGTCAACAAGGGCAAATATTGGAGATGAAGGTAACATAGAGTTACGTTTTGAACATAAAGGTACAGTGAAATTGTCTATTGTTGAAATCGGAGAGGATGAGGCAGAACAGGTACTTCTTGACAATGTCTCTTGCGGCAGTGTTGGTAAGAAAGTGAGTGTGAGTGCACGAATCAAATCCGATAATACAATTCTAGTTCATTTAGATGGAAAAGAAATTTTAGAAAGCAAGTTGACTTCTGATGGAGAGGGTAGGGTTGGATTTATTCAAACAGGAAACTGTGGTGCAGTCGTGAATAATATTGTGATTTCTACTTATACATACAGTCAGCCAGAGAACTGTGATATGGAAGAAGATTTCGAAAAAGGTTATTTTAATGCCAATTATTTTCAATCGGAGCTTCTTAGTACTGCTGTAGATGGAACCGAAAGGGCATATATTGCTATTGAAGAATACGAAGGAAACAATGTATTGATGTTTCGAAATGTAGGAAATGGCTATTTTTCTACGAAAAAGATGTATTCCAATTTTGAAATGACCTTTGATGTACCATACATCCAACGGACAGATGTGATGAATGAGGATGGAACAGTGGCAATACCAACTTCAGACTGTTTTGCAGTTGTAGTGGGAGCAGAAAAATGCGATACGTTGGATACTGGAAATAGTAGTGAGATGATAGTGTTCTATTCAGACACAGTTTGGCTATATTTCCAGGATGAACGGTTTCCGACAACAAATTTTGAATTTCGTGCTCCGGATGAGACAAGAGCATTCTCTGTCAAGGTATCTCTCGTTGACTCCGTACTTACTGTGTCAATGAAATGGGAAAATGAAACAGAGTGGGTGGTTCTTGGAACAACTACGCTTGAAATGGCAGATGGATATGTTCAGATTGTAGACCCAAGTGTTGGGGCTCTGAATTTTGCAATTGATAATTTCAAGATCGTGAATAAGGATTTGGAACCTAATCTGGTAGAAGTGGAATATAAGAGTGCAAAACTGAATGTTCCTGCAGATTGGAACTACGAACCAATTACTTTAAATTATGAGGATGTCAAAGCTGATACAGATGATGGATTCAACTGGTATTGGCTGATTCCGATAGTTGCGGCTGGCTGCGTGATAAGTGTTGTGGCTGCTGTAATGATTACCGGACGAAAAAAGAGAAAGGCAGGTGATGGTCATGATGCATAAGAAGGCATGGAGATTACTGAGTATTACTCTTAGTTTGACAATGATAGCCAGTTTGTTTGCAGGTTGTGCGAAAGAAACAGGCTCGAATACAAAAGTAACTATCGAACCAATGGAAGTGGAAGAAGTATATAGTCAATCCTACGATATCATTGGAGGAAAAGATGTTATGCCGATTGCAGGGTATCATGGTCCATATTCGGCATCTATTAGTTATAATGGCCAGCAACCTGTGGAATATGTTTCCGATGAAATTTTTCAAGCACTAGCTGATTGTGGTGTAAATCTATTGACATCCAGTCCAGATAATTACGACAGAGTTCCCCAATCCGTAATCAAACAATTGGAGTTGGGAGAAAAGTACGGAATTGGACTTTTTGTAACAGATGAGTCTTTAACAGCGACGGATAAATTGGGAAACAACGTGGCTTCTATCGAAGAAATATCACAAAGACTCATGCAATACAGTAATTATCCTGCATTTGCAGGTCTATATCTGGTAGATGAGCCAACTTCAAAGGATTATCTGGCAGATGTTTACGGGGAAGAAAGAAGCCTTGATAAGTATGCGCCATTGACAAAAATTGTAGCAGATGAATTGCAGGTCAATACCTATGCAAACTTGTTAAAGGTGACAGGTTCCGGAATTAAAGCAAATTATGAAAAGTATATCAAAGAATTCTGTGACACCATGAATCCGGATTTTATCTGCTTTGATTACTATATTTTCGATGAATCATGTGTGGGTACGGAATCCCTATACCTATGGAATATTGCAATTGTCCGCGAATATGCTCAGGAATATGGAATTCCATTTTGGAATTTCATACAGGCAGGGGGACAATGGAATGATGCCATTTCCAGATTTGACTCTGGTGAGTTATATCCGAATGAAGGAGAAATCGATTGGGCAGTCAATGTGAATCTGGCATTTGGAGCAAAAGGTATCTGTTGGTTTCCTCTTTTGCAACCATTATATTTTGCAAATGCTGAGACAGAGCCTTATGACTTTGAGAGAAATGGTCTGCTGGGAGCATGGGGGAATAAGAATCAGTGGTATTACTATGCACAGGCAATACACAAGCATATCGGCGTGATTGATGAAGTGCTTATGAATTCCACAAATAAAGGAATTTTGGCAACCGGAGAACAGTCTAAAAAGGATGCAGTGGATACAAGAAATGCACTTTTAGAGGGGGATTCCTGGAGAGAACTAAAGAGTGTAGATGGAGATGCACTGATTGGATGCTTTAACTATCAAGGCAAGACAGCTTTGTATGTGGTGAATTATTCACAGGATTATGCACAGGACATCACATTACACTTCCAAGATTCTTATAAAGTGAAGGTAGTGCAGAAAGCAGAGACTTCTTATGTTGAAGGTAATAGTATGACATTACAGATGACAGCAGGCGACGGTGCATTGCTTGTGTTTGAGTAAGGAGGAGCCGGAATGAAGAAGATAGCAAAGAAAATCATTGCCATCATGTGTGTGTTGAGTTTGGTGTCGGCACTTATGCCTGTGGCATCGAAGTCATTGAACACGGTGGAAGCCAGTGGCAATGAATACACAGAATTAACGTTTCAAGATTTTGGAATTGAGGATACAACGTTTGAAGGTGGAACGAGTGGTGTGATAGGAACAGCACCGGCTACAGTGACTTCTCTTGATAAAGTCATTATTTCAGGGAAAATCAAGGTGACTTCTCATATAGATGAGCACTTCTTGATAGGAGGAGCAGCTGATGCCGGGGATTATAATGCCTCCACACCTGGTTTGGTACTATCTACACTAGGAACAGATAGTCTTATGATTCGCTGGCAGTATAATGGTCAGAAGGGTGCAGAGTATTATCCTTTTAACAATCCTACATTGACAAGCAAGGGAATAAACCTTGTGGGAGACGAGATTATTTTAAAACTTCAATTTGATTATGTGGGAGAAGATGTAAATGTAACATTAACTTTGGACAATGGAACAGTGAATGCTAGCGAGACGGTGACTTTTAGCGGAATTGCATCGAAACTGACTACGAACCTGGCATTTAACCCATGGTTGAGTAAGTGTAGTATAGCATCAGTGAAATATACAGAATTGACATTTGATGATTTTGGTATTGAAGATACTGCGTTTGAGGGTGGTACAGCAGGTGTGAAAGGCACAGCGCCAACAGAAGTCACATCCCTTAACAAAGTTAGATTTTCAGGAAAAATCAAAGTAAATTCCCACGTGGATGAACATTTTATGTTTGGTGGAGCAGCAGAGGCAGGAGATTATTATGCAGCTACGCCGGGTGTCATTCTGTCAACATACGGACAAGAAGGTCTCTTAATACGCTGGCAATACGAAAACGTAAAGGGTGCGGAATATATTCTGTTCACAGAGCCAAATTTAGTAGCACAAGGAATTGACCTGACAGGGGATGAAATTCTCTTAAAGGTACAGTTTGATTATGCAGGAGAAGATGTAAACGTTACGGTGACCTTAGATAATGGAACTACTAGTGCAAGTCAAAAGGTGACCTTTGCCGGAATTGCATCGCAGCTTACTACAAATATGGCATTTAACCCGTGGCTAAGTAATTGCGAGATTGCATCTGTAGGAGAGACGACAGATCCGGATGTTCCACCAGTGAACCCAGATATTCCATCAGTGGACCCGGATACACCTCCAGTGGACTATACGGAATTGACATTTGATGATTTTGGTATTGAAGATACTGCTTTCGAGGGTGGTACAACAGGAGTGAAAGGCACAGCACCAACAGAAGTTACATCCTTTAATAAGGTTAGATTTTCAGGAAAAATTAAAGTAAATTCCCATGTGGATGAACATTTTATGTTTGGTGGAGCAACAGAG
>JAZQBW010000045.1:0-5058 GCA_045545895.1 Faecalimonas sp. | reverse complement strand
ATCCTTCATTTCATGCTCATTCGGCAAAAAAGTCGAATCCTTCATATTCATTGGTTCGAAAATATGACATCTTACATATTCTCCAAAACGCATCTCTGTAATAATCTCAATTACTGCTGCCAGCACATCATGACAGAAACTATATCCCCATTTGGCACCCGGCTTAAAAAGAAGTGGTTCTTTCGCCAGATACCCCATCACCTCACGTAGCGTACATCTTCCTTGAGTCTCTTCTTTGCACTTTCTCAACATTGGAGAATTATGATTATAAGAGAACCCAGCCGTCATACAAAATAAATCCCGAATCGTAATTTGTTTTTCTACCTTTTGTAATGTACCTTTCTCGGTTTTAATGTACATTGTCTCAAATTCTGGTAAATATGTACTCAATTTATCCTCGAGGTCAAGCAATCCTTTTTCGTATAGCTGTAATGCTGCCGTGCAAGTAATCACCTTGGAACAAGAGTAAATATAATATTTTTCTTTTCCATTCATAGGTTTTTGATTCTCAAAATCGGAATATCCGCTGTAATGTCTGTATACACACCTTCCTTTGTGATATACCACACAGTCATATCCCGGCGTTCCTAACTCAAGAAAACTATCTAATTTTTTTGTTAACTCTTCAAACATCTTAAAACCCCATTATCTTCAGCCACGATTTTGCATCTTCAATCCACTTATGTGTTCGCGCCACCGAAGGTTCCAACGTCTGCCGATACACCATCTCATCTGCTGTTGCAAGACCATGCGGACCATACGGATAAATATGTAACTCATATGGTATCTTATATTTTCCAAGCGCCTGCGCATACAGAAGACTGTTTTCCGACGGAACTCCTGCATCCGCGGCAGTATGCCACAAGAATGTCGGTGGTGTCTTCTCATTTACCAACAATTCGCAAGAAGCTCCTTTTTCCGAACAATCTGTAGGAAGATATCCTCCCAAAAAATTCTTGATTGTCCTTTCATGTGTAAATTCCGGTCTCGCTGTAAGTACTGCGTAACCCAGAATAGTGGCTTGTACCGGCTTGCTCTCCGGAAACACCTCTCTGATCTCGGTACAATCAAAGCGATTACTATACTGAGCCGCCAGATGTCCTCCGGCCGAAAATCCTGCTATTGATACTTTCTTTGTGTCAATATGCCATTCTTTGGCATGCGCATAAATCACTTCCAACACAGCTGCAACTTCCCGTAATGCCTGAGGAAAATGATGTGGCCAAATAGAATATTGCAACACGAATATGCGATAACCTTCTGCCAAAAAATGTGTTCCTACAATTTCGCCTTCCCGATTACTGAGAGAATCATACCCTCCCCCTGGACACAATATCATACATGGAAAGTCCTTATCGGTATACACCTCTTCCGGAATAATACATTCCACATAAGCATTTGCACCATTGTTTCCAAGTTTTGGAAATAATTCTTTTAAATAAATCCTCTTTGTTATCATATCAATCAGCCTCCTTTAAGTAACGGAGAAACAGTTGCCAGTCACGTCTGCTGAAATAATGTTTTCCAAAGCGGAGGTGGTAACCAATGGTTCCTTCTGCAAACTGTTCTTCCGCTTCTGGAAGTCTGTCCGGATGAACGAACCCTTTCTGACCCAAATTTTCATAATACGCGCTTGCAGCTACGCAGCATTCATACTCCTTATCCGGATCTGCCCAAATGTCTTCTACCGCACTTCCGATATAGGTATGTCTCGGTGCAATCGCTGACAAAAGATAATGCTGGTCAAACTCCATTTCTTCTTCTCTGTCAATATGTCTAGCATAATTCTCGCAAAACCAATATCCAAACACCTCGTAAATCTTACGAATCGACTCGCCACGTTTTCCACGAGTGATTGCAGCCCCACTACATCCTGAATCATTCGAGTAGGCACAGTAGAAACGCTCATCCAACGCCCCTGTCAGCAGTGCCGTCTTTCCCAATCGTGAATGTCCTGCTACACTAATCCTACTATGATTAATCTCTGTTCTTGTCAAAGCATAATCCATGACTCTGCTCGCTGCCCACGCCCAAAGACCAATCTTACCACAGTCATCGGGTTGTCTCGTTCCCTGCGGATAGACAAGTCCTGCCAACCCGTTCGTGAAATCTCCGTTATCGGAAGATATGTTTTCATAACAGAACGATAGTACCGCATAACCCTCATCCACAATCTCCTCTGAGAGTTCGTATTTATCCGGTACCAAATCTCGAAAATTAATATGCACCACACAAGGAACCGGCTCATTCTGTCCTACAGGGCAGGTAAAGTTCAAGGGAAACGTAAAATCTCCATACTTTGTATGACATGTAAGTATAATTCGTTCCAAAAACGCCTTGCCTGCACAGAATATTTCATCCCGACTAATTACGTCTGCTTCTATGGAAAATGGTGCATCCGGCAAAAAGCCATATTCTTCTGACAATACTATGTGAAGCAACTCTTCTCTTGTCTTTCCTATTGGAGATGGAAGACTATTTAAACATGTTTTATTCCAGACTTGTGTTCCCATTTTTTTCTCCCTTACTTCGCTAGTCTAATTGCTCTTCTGCACACAAACCATATCTTCCATATAAATACACCGGAACAGAAGACCAGCCATGACATAGACTTCCTGCAGAATCAAAATCCTTTGCACCTTTTTCTGTTTCCCAGAATGTCGTAGCTCCTTGAAATAGCATTCTTCCCCATATCTTTTCAATTTCATCCAACACAAACTGTCGATATTGGTTTCCCTGTTGTAATAACACATCATATTTGTAGATGCTACCACTCAATGTACATGGGATCATCTCCTCAGATAACATCTTGTCGATGATAACAGGGATCAACTCCTTAGGAACCACTCCTACATACAGCATCAATGCTTGCGTTAATGTGTGTAGTTCTTCCGGTGCTGTTTTTCCAAAACCACTCTCACACACAATGCTTTTCTTTTCATTATTAATTCTGGTTAAATAAACCTGTCGGTTCGAATCATAAAACTTTTCGTGAATTGCACGATTCATTTTCTTATGTAATTCTTCATATGTAAATGCCAAATCATTGCCCAAAATCTCACACAATTTTGAAAAGCAATAAAAAGCATCTGAGACCAT
Source organism: Faecalimonas sp. (assembly GCA_045545895.1). Lineage (GTDB taxonomy): Bacteria > Bacillota > Clostridia > Lachnospirales > Lachnospiraceae > Faecalimonas. The sequence continues at coordinate 1,959 of JAZQBW010000045.1, read as the reverse complement.
GGCATTCAGTGGACTATCATATGGCGGATTCTTCAAAAAAGTCTCCCCGCCGCATACTCCTGGTCTCCATTCGTAAAAATTCCAATATTCTTCTCCTTGATAACAAGGGATAAGATCGTTTTCTTGTATTCGTTTTGCAAAACCTTCTATAATTTCTTTGATACTGTCAAAGATTTCTTCAATAAACTCTTTATCTTGCGAGTATTGAAAATACTCCCATATCTGTCGAATAAATATAGTAGAAAAAGATGGTATTGTGATATCAACTTTTCCAGGAGAACATAATTCTAACAACTTATCTTCGCGTAAAGAATGCGCTATCAAACGAAGTGAAGCCTTTGGAAATTCCGTTTCTCCAAACGCATAATACCCACTCAACATCTGTATTCTACTGTCGAAGGTATAGAGTGCCTGTTCCCTCCACGGACAATCCTCATAATGGTCATGCACACAGAGTCTCAGCGTATTCACTCCTACATCTTTAATCTTCTGATGCAGACGATCCGACAAACTCCACTCCCTTACAGAAAGAGGATACATTGCTTTTCTAAGACCTGCATGATATAACACACCTTCTTTACTATAAATAAGAAACTGAAGATATCTTGCTCCTAATCGCTGAAATGGTTGAAAGAATTGATTTCTTCCCTTTCTTGCAATATAGCTTCCACAAAAATTGCGTTCATCAACATAACTTCTAACTCGCAGATCATCCAAATGCTCACCATATCCTATCAATACTTCACATTCTTCCGGCACTTCAAAATCCAATGAAAGGAAACCTGTAGTTTCTTCTCCTGCATCAATCAAGAAGTATATTCCGCTAGCCGTCTGTTCTGTAATATGCCACGATCGGTATTCTCCCATATCGTTACTATATAATCTAAAAAGTTCCTCTTTTGTACGAGATGCCAGATAAACATCCTGCATACGCTTTCCAATTGTTTCCCTTTTTTCAGTCTCCTGAAAGATGCCCTGCATCTTAATCTTTCCTGTTATCTGTTCTCCAATAGTTACTTTTTTTGTCGGTCGTGGAAACAACTTCTTTTCTTTTCCTATTCCATAACTCTTCGAATAATCCACAGGCTCATTGCATGCTTCGTATTTGAAAACATAACCCATTTGCCTATTGATACGTTCCATATCTCCACTTACATAATTTGCATTTTGTCTTGAGAAACATTCTTCCGTACTATTTAAAATGCATTGTTCACCCTGCCATACTGCAAAGATTACTCCCGGAATTTGTATCCTATGTACGCTGTTATCCAATCCCATTACATACTGCATGACAAGTAGTTCATTCTCTCCGTCTGTCATATATGCTGTGATATCTAACTCATCATATACCTGATAGGTCTCATATCCGGGATACTGTCCACAATCTACAAATCTTCCATTTATATAGACAGCATACATACTATGTGCGCTAATATATAGTTTTGTCTGTTCTTTTGATTTTGGATAAAACAAAGCACGGTAGTCATAATAGGTGTTTACAACATCTTTGTTCTTCTCTGCAAAAATCCATTCTGCTTTGTCAAAATAACTCGTCATTATTATCTCCTAACCTTCAACCAATATGATTTGATTCTGAATTGGGTCATATGTCTTTTTTCTCCAGAGTGTTCCTCCATTAAGAGGTGGGAGCGTATACTGGTTTTCTCCATTTAACGGAACGCAACAATACAATTCTCTTAATTCTTTAAAATAGGCTTGCGCTTCCTCATCCTCTGTCAAGAAATCACCCGAAAAATTCTGCAATGCACAGAAATCATCGGCTGTCCCCATATGATGTGTTTCAAAATACTCATAACGTTTTCGGTCTAGCAACGCTCGAATATATAGAATCCTCCATCTCCAAGAGTTCTTTGCTCGGTCAGATAAAATTGCATCTGCTTCCCGTGCCAGTCGTTCTGCCCGAACTGCTGTCTCTAGATTTGGTCTACGCTCTGCCTG
>JAZQBW010000044.1:0-5677 GCA_045545895.1 Faecalimonas sp. | reverse complement strand
ATATTATTCCGCACGAAGGTTTTTGTGGTTGGCAATTCCATGCTTTGTTGGATGAAGGAAAGGCAGTTACTTTTGAAACAAGACAAGTACCATTTCATCCAATCATTGAAGTCGCGTCCAGTTATAAAAATGTCATTCGTCAGGCAGCTCTTTTTGAGTTTCGTGCTTTGAATGGAAGACTTCTGGTTTGTAGTTTGAACTTTAAGACTAACGATGCAATGGCGCAATGGTTCAAGAAAGAATTGATTGCTTATGCAAAGAGTGAGCACTTCTGTCCAAAAGATCAAATTAATGAAGAAGAATTAATTTGTTTGATGGATAGTGAGGATATTCACACTGAGAAGAATAATAACTTTGCAATGAATATAAATGATAAAGCGGCAATTCGTAGGTAAAAAGCCTATAAGTAAGGGGAATCAAGTTAAAAAGATTCCCCTTTTCAATATTATTCGTGGTATTTTTTTCTGTAATCAGATGGTGTCATTCCGTACACTTCCTTGAAGGCGCGCAAAAAGTACGGCAAGCTATTGTAATGTAGTGCAATAGCGATATCAATAATCTTTATATCGGTGGTTTTCAAAAGCTTGCATGCGTACTTTAGTTTTTGATTTTTCTTATACTCTACCATTGTATATCCGGTCATTTCTTTAAATGCTTTCAAAATTTGGTTTTGTGAATAATGAAAATTAGAACATATCTCCGGAATGGACATATTTACGTAGACCAGATTATCTAATTTCGTTATGATTTCACAGATATATGTACTTAAATCGGCATCCGGAGAGTGATGTGCAAAATCTGATAAAGTCAAAAAAGTAATCTCATCTGCTAAATATACAGGAGGCTCATTACTGCGGCATATTGTTTTTCCGAGACTCTCAATATATTGTGCGCGCTCACGCGAAATTGTTTTGGAATAGAAATTTGTATGTTCATCCAAATGAAAATCTGGAAAATGTTGCGCAACAAACTGTTCAAAATAATTCTGTTCCACACAAATAACAAAGTGTATAGCTTGAAGTGGTTCGGAAAACATTTGATGTACTGCACCTGGTGTAAATAACAGAAGAGTGTTTTGTGGGATGGTTGTAGTAATTCCGTTAATTGTGTGTTGATAACTGCCGTTTGTAATTAAGATAATCTCATAAAAATCTTCATGGGAATGAAGTACGGTACTATGAGCTTCGAAAGAGCAACCGGCATAAATCTTCATTTGATTATACCGCAACGATTTAAAATAATAGTGAAATGCTTTACTGGTTGGCATATGTAATCTCCTCCTATCTATTTGTATCATAACACATGCAAAAAAAAGAGAAAAGAAAAATCTTATAAAAATAAAAAAAGATAATTATGGAATTTTACAAAACATAGTGAAATGCGCATATTACGCAAAATAAAATGCTAACAGAAGATAAATATACCATAAAATGTAAATAAAAATAATTCAAAAAAAGATAGTTTAAAATCGAAAAAAAAGAAAGAAGAATAAAATAAATAATTATATAATTTCTTTAGAATGGTAAAATGCCAAAGTTTGTAATACTCAAAAATTGGAGGAGGGAAAGAAATGAGGTATCAAATACCAGAGATGGAAGTCGTACAATATGAACTTATGGATGTAATTCTATGTTCGGATGGTTCAATTGGAAGTGATCAAATAGGAACGGACAATAATACAGACGGAGTTAAGCCACCTTATTCTTGGGCACCGTAGATGAAAAGGAGGATGAAAGAGATGAAAAAGTTAAAACGTGTTTTAGTAAGTATGCTTACTGCAGCCATGTTGGCAACGACACTAAGCACTTTGCCAATGGAAGCAGAAGCTGCAGAGAATAAGATTGACGGAACAAATGGAGTTATCTATGTCTCAGATGCTGATAACGAGAACTATCAAGAGGCGTGGACTAACAAGACAGCGCCAACCAAAAACGACTACGTGTTTGGTGGATGGTATAAGAAAGACAATACGAGTTGGACGGCAATTAAAGAGTCGGAAAGAGGAACATTCAATGCGGACGTTTATGCAAAATTTGTTCCGGCGGAAGTATTAAGTGTTCGCGCACAGTTAGAAACAGAAACAGAGAGCACAAAAGGCAATACGGAAAAGACATATCTGCGTCTTTTATCAGCAGTAAATGGATTGGATTACCAGAGGGTAGGTTTTGACATCTGGTACAACAAGATTTACGAAGAAAAGGACGAAGCGGCAAGTAACATTACAAAAGTGTTTGAAAAGATACAAAACAGCGAGACAGAGAATCAAGAAATCAGTGCGGATGTGATTTTTGGTAAAGCAGCTACTCATTTTAGTGTGCTTCGTCTTGAGGATATCTATCAAGGAAATTACAAATTTGTAATTCATGTAACACCAACATGGACTACCTTGGATGGAACGACAGTACGAGGACAGGGAAAATATGTGCGTGTAATGGATGGATATAAAGACAGTTACTACATCAGTGTACCAATTAACTTCTCAAACGGAAGTGCTGTGTCGGCTGGGCAGTTAGAATTACAGTACAATACCAACCTGGAAGTCGTTCATTTTGACACCGGAAAACAGATGTCGGAAGGTACATATTCTGACGATAAGAACGGTACGATCAAAATTATTGCAAATGTAGATGGAACAGCAGATGTAAAAGATGTACAGCCAGAAGATGACATTTATGCAAATGTATGGTTCAGAGTAAAAACTGGAGTGGATACGGAAGCAAAATGGAACTTTACAATGCAGAATTTATCTTTCTGTAATTGGAATGAGGACTGGGTAAAAGATTTGTCAGCATGGGATGTAACTTATTACAACTATCAGACTAATGGTCAATAGGAAGGACAAAAATCATGATAGAAAAATTGTTGGAAAATAAAAAAGTCTGGATTCCAATTGTAGCCATTATCGGAGTGGTTTTAGTTGTTCTAGCTGTAGTCGCATTTAGAAGAGATTTGAATAATTTCGGTAAAACTGATAAGCAGGAAATACAAGTGGATAACAAGAAGGAACAGAATTCTGATCAGCAGCAAGAAGGCAGCGAAAAGAAGAATGAGGAGGGTTTGTCTGTGTCCAGTGACGATGATGCTCAAAAAGAGGACGCGGTAACCCCACCTGCATCTTGGGATACAAACGGTAGTGGTAATACGAATCAGAATACCGGAGACAAACCAAGTGCAGAATACAATGATTCTACCGGTAATGGTGGAGAGAATCAGGATATAGACAGTAGCCAGAACGATGAAAAAGTATCTGGCGGAGAAACTCCGAATGAAAATGTGCAATTTGGAACAATTTTCTAGAAAGGAAGAGTATGAACATGAAAAAGAACTTTAAAAGGATAGTGGCGGGAGTACTTGCATTAACACTTGCCATTACAGGACTTTCCGTTGATTGGAATCGCGGGTCCGAGGTTGAAGCAGCAGATACGTTGACGGGTGTAGAGCCAGTAACACTGGAAGGATTTAAGCATGTGACCATCAGTGATTTTGGAAATAACAGTATTGAAAGTTTAACAGATAAAACCTATGGTCAAGAAGATGCTGCAAATTGTTGGCTGACATCGGGTGCAGGCACGTTCAATAACACATTAGTGTCGATGCGCGTTACATTCGGGGAAGGTAAGGAGTTAGCGGAAGGTCATCTAAATGGTGCAACCACAGGATTTCATATTGCAGGTAGCGTAAATGGTGGAGGATTTGTCGTATTTGTGAGCAACGATGGTCAAACACTTGGTTTGCAGGATGCAGTTGATAGTGGAGACAACAATTTAACAGGGCGTTACCGTTATAGAGAGGTATATTCTGCAGATATTGCAGGTGTAGACTCATTTTTAAAACAGGAATTTTTATTACAGATGAGTTTTGAATATGTAAATGAGCGCCAGGGTTATCCGGGAAATGATGAAACAAAAGCAGTGACAACAATTCATGATGTGAAAATTGGAATGTATATCAATGGAAAATTGTATAACAACGAAAAGACAGTCATTGAAGCATGTCGTAAGGAAAAAATGGGAGCACATTTGGATTTGCGATTGACTGCTGACACATCTTCATTGTCTTTAGCTTCTGTAACAGCAAAACCGTTGAGTCAGTTTGCACATGTAACTCTTAGTGATTTTGGGAATAACACTATACAAAGTCTAACAGATAAAACCTATGTTAATGGAGAAAGCGCAGGTTACTGGCTGACATCAGGAGCAGGAACACTAAAGGATACGATTGTATCCATGAAGGTGAAATATGGAACAGGAGGAAAGAATACGGGATTTTGCATTGCTAATACAGGAAGTTCAGTGGGATTTTTAGTATATGTGGAAGAAGATGGTAGTAAATTACATTTATATGATCTTCAGGAGTCATCAAGCAGCAATATGACAGGTGTTTATCGTAAAGATGTTATTTTCGATGCCACAACAGCGGGGCTAACCTCTTTTTTGAACACAGAGTTTTTGTTACAAATGAGTTTCGAATACGAAAACGAACGCCAGGGTTATCCGGGAAATGATGAAACAAAAGCAGAGACAACAATCCATGATGTAAAGGTCGGAATGTATATTAATGGAAAACTGTATAACAATGAAAAGACTGTAATAGAAGCTTGTCGTAAGGAGAAATTTGGTTCGCATTTAGATTTACGCTTGGAAGCAAGTGATTCCTCGCTATATTTGTCTTCTGTAAAAGCAGAACCGACACCAGTATATGTAGATGGGTTTACCCATCTCACAATCGATAGCTTTGGAAACAGTTCACTCACAAGCATGACAGACAAAACCTACGATCAGAGTAGTAGCGGTCGTTACTGGCTGACGACGGGAGCGGGAACGCTTAACAACACAGTTGTTTCTATGAAGGTCAAATTTAGTGCAGGAAAAGATTGGAGCAATACAAGCCCTAATGCCCCGGCCCAACTTTTTGTTGCAAGCTCATCTTCCTCGAATGGATTAGTGCTAACAGTAAGTAACGACGGACAATATTTGGGTATTCAAGCAGGAATTGATTCTTCTGGAAGCAATTTAACCGGAAAATATCGTGAAAGACTTAACTATTCCAAAGATGATGTTGGTATAAGCTCCTTTTTGGATCAGGAGTTTTTGCTACAGCTTAGTTTTGAATATGAAAACGAACGAACAGGTTATCCGGGAGATAACACTGGTTTAATTCAGATAACCGTGCACGACATAAGGCTTGGAGTTTACATTAATGGAATATTGTACAATAACGAGAAAACGCTCCTGTCCGCATGCCGCAAAGATCTAACGGGTAGTAGCATAAGTGTTGGCTGCGATGCGACATCTACTTTGTCTCTTGCGACAATTGATGTCGAAACGCATCACGACTTATCTGACGGTGCTTATAGTTACGTGGATGGCGCAATGGCACTGGTAAATCAGAAACAGCGTGCAGGTATCTATCTGGATAAACCGGGAGATTACAATCTTCAAGTAGGTACAGCACAGACAACCAAGAAGGTAATTACATATCTTGAAGGCGATGTTAATATCGATGGCGCAGTCGATGTCAGAGACATTATTGCAGGTAAGAAAGCATTGCAGACAACTCCTGAGACTAAGGCAGCGAAGCTTGGAATGGATATGGATAGGGATGACAAATTGACAGCGACAGATGTTGGAAAGATACGTACATTCCTCGTAACAGGTGCGAATGAAAGTATTAGTTA
>JAZQBW010000043.1:0-19199 GCA_045545895.1 Faecalimonas sp. | reverse complement strand
GCCTTATCGGTCTGAATGACTAGTTCTCCCACAGTACCGATTTCCGGCAATTTATCTGGATCGAATTGAATGGTTCCGCTACCCTTGTTGTAATCTTTCAACACGCTCTCGCCATTAAATCTTACGTCTTCTACTTCCATTCCTCTCAGTTCTGAGAAACTGAGAGCAAAATTTTTCACTTCTTCAATACAAACAGGATCTTTTTCCAGTTTTGTCCGATGTACATTTACACGGATATGAAGCTCAGACTCCTTATAGGTACCGACAATCAGTGTACTTCCCGCCTTTTTTGCAGTAATCGTTCCGTTCTCATCTCTAACTGCAATAGACTCGTCACTGTTGGTCCATGTGAAGGTCGGATTTTCTACAAGCTCCTCTTTGTCATACACATAGATTTCTGGAGTGAGACTTGTGATATTTGTTTCCGTCTCTAAAAGCCAGAGATTCACTGTATAACATCCTGCTGAAAGTTCCATGTTCGGACTATCGAAAATTACATCGATATTACTTACATGCACCTTCAGTGTCTTTACCAAAATGGTTCCTTTATATTCTGCACTTACCTTGAATGCCGTCTCGCCATACGCCAAACCGGTAATCTTTGCACTATCATTTGCCGCCTCCATGGAAGCGATATCTGCAGAACATTCTTCGTCCAATTCCCATGTGTATTCGATTTTGTCTTTTACTTCCTCGCCTCTAAAGTAGGTTTTTGCCTGCACGGTAAAAGAATGATCAAGGCCAAGGGAAACATTGTTGTAATCTAATACAAGTACCGGTGCATCATCTGTCTCCTCTTGTACCGTCCCAGGGGCAACCGGTTGTTGATGATTTTTCCAAATAAGCCATCCACCTAAGGAACCTAAGGCAAGTACTCCAACCATAATAAGACTGATAAGTATCTTCTTATTCATCTGTCCTTTCATTTATCTTACCTCCCATCTACCTTATTGAATGCCCCATCGTGCGTACACGTCGGCAATTGCACCCGTATCATTTTCAGCCACTTTATTAAATGAAAGCTTTTGTGCATCTTCTTTGAAAGAGAGCATCATTTCTTCCAAAACATCTACAGAGTAGGTTCCTGAATAGAACTCGATGAGCACATATCGTGGAAACATGCTTTCTTTTTTAATACGTTTGATTAAACTTTCATATAAAGTTTTTTGGTCTTTGTATGCTTCGGCTGCTTCGTATGCTTCGTCTATCAATTCTAACCAATGCTCTAACAGATTCTTTGGCCAGAATTTTGCCTGTGCAATCTCTGCATAAATATATCCATTGACTTCAGCCGGATATTCTTCTTCCAAATGTTTCATCCAAGCACGCATTTCATCAAAGTACTGTCTCATCGGTTCGCCTGCGTCCAGATAATAATTTGTAAAGTAGTCATCCACGATATCACCATAATCGCGATTCAAATCGAAAACAGAACAGCTATTTATGTAATCTTTAAAATCTGTAAAAGCAGTAGAAGTCTGAGCATTGTGTTGCCCTTGACTCATGATAAACGGTGCCCCCACATCTGCGCAGAAACGATAGGTTTCATACATGGAATCCCAGCTATTATATGGATACATGTAATATCTGAAGTTCGTTTCATAAAGCCAGTAGAACATTTCATCTGCACATGCCGACCAACCTTTCATCATGTCGTTATAAGACTTGTTTACTTCCTCATAGAATGTATGGTTAAAGTGGGCCTCGATAGGTGCGTAAAATACTGCAACATTCTCGTCACATACTACACTGTCATCAATTGGTGAATAACTTCCATCTTCATTTTGAACTACCGGTGGCTTTGTCATTGCAAGGTATGCAAAGAACAGTACTGTAACCGGTCGTTTCTTTGTTCCTTTTTCATCTGCCTGTCTTTGAAGCTCTGCCTGTACCTTTTCATTAATTTTATTTGTAAATTTTACGGCTGCGGCAGAATCTGCACCATTGTACTTCTCTGCTGATGCTCGGCATGCCTCACATTGGCATATCTGCGGATGGTCCATAATCGTACAAGTTACAAATAATGCTTCCGGATTTTCCTCTAATGCACCTAACATCTTATCAGCAATAGTAGCGGTCATTTGTTCCAATTCCGCTTCATTGCCATGAGCTGTATAGCATAGGTCATTTGCTTCTGTAGAGTACCAATCTGGATGTTCGTTTTGATATGTCTCCATTGGAAGATAATGCAAACTGTTATGCCACAGTACTCCGTCATAAGCAGCAAATCCGTTTGCAATAAAGCCCATCATGTAGCTTTCTTCCGATTCGTCGTTTGAATTGTGCATACGATATCCATATGGTATATCCGGTTTCTCCACAATATCCATATCCGGTAGTGTGGAACCATCTTTATCAAATACTACTGCATCTAATGCGTACATTTTAAAACCAACTACCTGACGCAAGAATGCCAGCATGGCAAAACGTGCGCCTTGTTCATAATTGCTTGTTAAAAATACGTTATCTCCAACGGATTTGATGTAGTATCCCATAACACCCAAATCATCTTCCGGCATGGTAAGCCCTGCCGCTGTAAATAATTCAGGAACATTCATAACAATATATTTTCCATCTGCCGAATACTCTTCCGGTGTTGCCATTTCTAACATGTAACCGGTCGCTTTTTCAACATAAGATGCAAGATAAAATGCAGCCTTTTGCGTTTGTTCATCTTGTCCTGCAATGATTTTATATTCAGACGTCGCGTCCACTACAAATGGTCGGTCGGTTTCGGTTACAGTTACCTTGTGTAGCGTGTCTGTCACATAATGTGTTTTTGTAACATTCACAGGTTTCACTGGTCCAGCATTTCCGCCACCATTTGTTCCGGAACATCCGGACAAAGACAGTATTGCCGCAAGTAATCCTGCGCATAATCTCCTTCTGTTCATCTTCATAACATCCCCTCCACTAGTTCTCTGTAACTGTAACAATCCAAGATTCATTACATACATTGTTCTCTTCATCAATCACCAATACAACGAACTTATATGTTCCTGCCTTAGAAGCGACGATTCCATTTGACTCTCCTAATAACGGAATCAATGTTCCACTCGGATCCTGTACATATTTCATGACTGTGATGTCTTTTTCATCCGTTACATTGTCAGATACTTTGTATTTCGGAATGCAAATCGTATCCCCAACCTTTGCCTCTTTCGCTGGCTTTTGTGCCAATTTGATGGTTGGTTCCACGTCATCTGTAATATGAATCACATAGGATAACGTTTCGTCTTTTTCGCTGAAACTGTCGTATGCAGTATACACAACGTTATATTTTCCAAATTCGTCAGCTTGGATTGTGTACTCTTTGGCTGGGTTCACATCTTTAAGTGCTTTTCCATCCACATCTTTTACAACTTCCTTCTCACGAAGAACTGTCATGGTAAACGTCACGTTTGGATTCAATACATCTCCTGCTATAGCCGCCGGAAGTACAATCTTCTCCTTGTGTTTATAGGAACCGCCATAATCTCCTCGAACTACAATTTGAGGCGCAATCTTATCTGTTTTTGAGGATCCTAATGCATGGTTGTTTAAACTCAATAAAGTAAATGCTGCATTGTCTCCCGCACCTTTAAAGTTCATTGAAAAGTACAATGTACTTGTCTGGAATCCAGAAAAATCTATATTTCTGACTTTCGCGCCTGCCACATAGAGTTCTCCGTCTCTAAGTTCCAATGAAATCGGACCTGCAGTTGCAATGTCAATTCCTTTCTTTAAGATTTGTGTCTTTTCACCTGCTTTTACAGAAAAGATGCCCGGTGTGTAAGGCAGTTCGACTGTCAACTTATTCTCCGCATTTTTACTGTCTTGCAGGGATATCACAAGACTTTCGTAATCTGTGCTTCCCTCAACTCCCTGTAATGTTGCCACAAAATCATCTGCCAACAATGGGTTTGCAAAAAGCCATCCACCTTCTGCCTCTGTTGCTTTGAAAGTAATACCTTCGCCTTTTTCACAGGTAAATCCGCTTCCTATAAAATAATTCTCCAATAGAATCGAAGACCTTCCATCTACTTGTCCCCAAGATTTTACGGCAGGAACTTCCACTTTATAGGAGGCATTTTCACATTCGAACACAAAACTTACCATGTCTCCGCTATTTTCTACGGAAAGTTCGTAAGTATCGCCTGCTTTTACTTTTTGTTCTCCTTTGCCATCAATAATTTTACCTGTGGCAACCTTGCGTTCCTTCTCACCGCTTCGATAATCGTTAAAGTATACCTTCGGGAAGGTATATTCTGTTCCCGTAATCATGTAGTCTGGCATAACAACATCTTGCCCAAGTACAGGTTTATCACCTATCTTAGCTGTCAATTTGTATTCGTATGTTGCAATTTGTCCAGCACAATCCTTTAGTTCATATGTAATAACATAGGTGCCTTCCTCTTCGAAACGGAATCCCTCGTTCAGGTCATATGTTTTTTTGCCTTTAGTAGCGTAAACATTTACCGTTGGGTCGCCACTATAGCATTCGTATGTATATTCTTGTGGAACAAACTTCTCTCCCACAATCCACTTAGACGCCGGCTTCTCTTTTAAAGTGATAGTCGGTTTTTCCAGAGACTTTTCTGCTTTTACCCAGATGATTTCCCTTCCCAGATTGCCGAAAGTATCTGTTGCTTCATACACAATCGCATAATGTCCAAATCTTTCTGTTGGGAAAGTACCATCCTTCGCATCTAAAACAGAAGCATCCGGCGACTGATAGTTATAGTAAACCTTTGTGGTTACTTCACATTCTCCGCTGGAAAGGTCCTTTGCAGTCGCCTTCGGGATGTATTGATAGCATCCACCTTTCACCGCTTGTGGCGTCTCCTCATATTTTTTATCAATGGTAATTACCGGTGGCTCGCTGTCTACAACTTTTTCCTGTTTCAAATCAACGTCACCAACCTTGAACAGACAGAAATTTGCCGTTTTTGCTGCGTATATGTCTGCCCAAATGGTAAGATATGCCTGACCGCTAGGAAATCCTTCCCATACAGTGTCGTGATGCTCTGCTGAATCCAAATCAGTAACTACACCTTCTTTTGTAATAATCTCCATAGTAGAAAAATCAACACGGAAATCCATAGTTTGCTCATCACAATACTCTGCACACAGTTCACTTCCTAAACCAAAGCCGTGCCAGCCTACTGCACCGGCGCCGGAACTTTCTTCATGCAATTTTCCATTGCCCACTTCATATCCCTTCGGCGTTTGCTCATTTCCACCCGCCACATAATAGGTATATGGAAGTGTTTCATCCCAACCCGCTCCACGTGCTGAAATATAGAGTGTGGTATTTGGATCATTCACATCCGTGAACTGAAAACATAATTTAAAGAAGTCGGCATGGCCTTTTGTATCTGGTGTTACAAATGCCTGAAGTAACCATTCTTCCTCTTGTAGCTTCGTTATATCCACTGGTTGATTTAAGGTGAACTTATCTCCTTCTGCCAGTCTTACCATAAGACCTTCTGTATCCTTCGCATACTGATATTTTCCCCATGTAGCACTGGACTCCTCAGATGTGAAGGTATATAGATTGTTGTGAACGATGAAGGTCTCTTCCTCTGCGTAACGTTTGTCTTCTACTTTTGCTGTATAAGTAACGGTATACAGCCCCGCTGTCTTTAATTTTATAGTTTCTGCCTTTGTTGCAGTTCCGTCCGGCAGTTGCACTACAGCATCGGCCTTCACTTGTGTGCCTTTTACAATCACTTCTCTTTCAGGAACTGTAAATTCAGACAATAATTCATACTCGGCTTCTATCTTGGACTCTGACCAAGACGCCTTAGCATATACGTTGTATACGGTAGAGCTAACGCCAAGCACTATCCCCAGGCTCAGCACAACAGCCCCAATTTTCATAAACCTTTTCATAGATTATCTCCCCTAGTATACTTTTTGACTCCAATTATCTTTGTTATATTGAATCATTCCATTAAAATAATCTGCTGTGGACACACCGTCTTCGTAGAACGCTGTTGCAGGTCCTGCATATACGGTTCCACCCACTGTTGATTTCCAAACCTCATCTGCATTAAACTGACCGGATTGGTTTACGTAAATTGCTTCGCTAGAGAATGGATATGAAATATCTGATTTTTGTTGTAATTCCATTACGGAACGTCCAAAGTGAGTCATCTTGCTCATTTCATCCTCTGTCATTTCGTAATTAAATGCTTTTGGAGTATTTGTCATTTGTGTGAATTCCACTAAGGATTCGTCAGAGTTTACAAATGCAATGAAATCCAATGCAAGTGGTTTTTTCCATTCTTCAATGTTGCTCTTCATGAAGCAAAGTGAATATAAGCTATCTAACAATACATTTTTACCAATGTCTGATGCATTTACTTTTGGCAATGGCATCATGGCAAATTTACGATTTTCCTTAGAGAAATCTTCTCCCATAGAATCTGCCATACTATCAAATGTGGTTTGTGCTTCATTTTCCCACCAAACACCTTCTACCATCATGGCAATCGGGTCTGTTTCTCCATTGTCGTGACCTGCATATAAGAAATCCTCTTGTGCATTCATGTGTGAGTAACTACTGTTAAACGCCAATTCCCCGTGATACTTTTCTGTGGTTGTAAGTGTATGTAAGAAATCAAGTGCGTAATATTTTCCGGATTGTCCATACATTTCATATCCGTTAGCAGCCGTGATTGCTGTACTTCCAGAACCTGCTGTAAATCCATCTGCACTTGCTGTTCCCAGATTCGTTGCTGTTCCGTTCATGGAATAGTTGAGAGCCATTTGTTCTTTTCCGTCAATGTTGGCTTCTAGAGACAATAAGAATTTTCTTAAATAGTCATCATATTGTGCACCTCTCCATGTAACCGGTGTCTGTCCACGTTCTGCGATATAATCACATAGCATAAAGAATTCGTCGAAAGTTGCCGGGAGCCCATCATCCGATGTATCATACTCTCCATCCGGACCTGCGCTTTTCTTATCATCACTTCTTACGATAAAGTAATCTTCCAAGTTTTCCGCTTCTGTTACGCCATCTGCAAAGTAATATTTTTCTTCCTCGAAAAGGTCTACATTATAGATCAAACTTGTGTATCCTGCATAATGAGGAAGTGCATAGTAATGAGTTTCCCCATTTTCCTCTATCCCATAAAAAGCCTTCTGATCATCTGTCATTTTGCTTTCAACCGTGCTTCCTTCTGCGTCTCCGTAAACAGATAAATCCTTTGTAACTGCTTCTGTAATATCTCCGAGAACTCCTGCTGTTTTTAAACTATAGTAATAAGCAAGCTCTGTGAAATACACCTCTTCTTTGTTGTATTCGATTTGGTTCATCATTGCATCTGCACCTGTTTTTGAGTTATTGATCACAATCTGAACACCTTTTTTACCGTCTTCATACACATCATCCTTGTGCAACTCCTCGTAACGTTCTTTCGCCGCTACCAACCATTCTGCACCGAAGCCTCCGGCAAAATTGAACACATAGAGCTGTGTACGATTGTCGTCCACTTGTTCACTTGAAGCATCTCCTCCGTTTCCTTTGCCTCCACATGCCGCTAATGAGAGCACCATAATCAGTGCAAGTAACAATGCGCTTCCTTTTTTCAATACCTTTTTCATCTTTTCCTTCTCCTTTTCTTGAAATTATTTTGTATTTGACCATACAGTTATCATATTCTTTTCCCCGGTCCATTCCTTACCGCAAGACTGATAATCTGTAAGTAAAATTGTACCATCTTCTGTGTCACACTCAATCCGAACAAGCTCATCTTCTGCTGGTAATATTATCCTGCAGGCAGGTTCATCTCCTACTAAAACCGGCTTCCGGATATCTCTGTCACTCTTAGCACTATCGCAGGCAAGAGTGATGCCACCATATGTAAATGCGACCTTTTCATTCAGTCGATGTACTTTCAAAGCTAACTTCCATTCAAATGTTATCTCGTCTCCATCTTGGAAGTTTCCAGATACTTCTTGATAGCCTTCCGCTACAACTTCTTTTCCATCTATCAACATAGATTCGCACCAATCTGGTTTGCGAATCTTTAGTTTTAAATTACATTCGCCATCACACTGAACCTTAATGTTGCAAAGGCCTTTTAAAGGATACTCACTAGAAAAAGTCAGTCTGACATCCTTTCCATCTGCATCTTTGATACATGCCTCTCCAGTAAACTGATGATTGATGCAAGTATATCCTCCCATGGTTACCATCGCAGTTAGCGGCATGAGAGAGATTCCACATGCTCCAATGGCTATGCAACATCCTGTATAATCTCCATTCTCAAAATGTGAAATGCCACCAATCCATCTGCCTCTGGCATTCATATAAAGTGGTGAATAGCTGTCAAAACACTTCGGCGGCAAATACTCCTTCGACCAACGGTCATAGTGTTCACATTGCTTGGTGTTAAGACTGCCATACAATGCGTTGTAACCGGACCTCTCAATTCGGTCCATGTACTTTACCTCTCCAGTTAACAGATACAATCGCACCAGCACACGTATCCAGGTAACTGTCACACAAGTCTCTTGCATAACATTCTCAGAATATTCCGTTTGCTTTACTGCCCCATGATCAAACAACTCATCCGTACAGCCGGCGCATCCGATGAGGGTAATATCACTCTCTTGCACCGCATCAATGAATTTTGTAGCTGCTTTCAAGTATTTTTCTTCACCCGTTGCTTCGTAATATGCAATCAATCCTTCATAGAAAGACATCATCTCATAGGCTTTATTCACCGGATACTGATATGGATATAAATCATCCTGTAATGCCAGTTCTACAAGATTGCAATCAGAACTTCCTCCCTTAGAGATGATATACTTTGCAAATTCCAAGTAGCGAGGCTCTTTTGTCCTTTTATACAATTCCATCGTGGGTTCTAATATAGTGCAGGAATTCACACAACCCCACCAAGACGAAGTTGTTGTAATATCAATCTTACCTGGACCGATTTTGCTTACGATATAATCCATATGCTTCTTTTCGGCTTCTAAAATTGCTTCTTTTAATTCTTCGTCCCTACATATCTGATAGTAATGTTGCAGACCTGTCAAAACATATTTCCTGCCCCACATATCCCATCCGTTAAATTCTTTATCTATGGTGTAGGTAGAAAACCTTCCGTACTCGTCCTGGGTCTTTAAGAGTTCTCGGCACGCCCATGTTAAAATGTCATACAATTCTTCATCCCTCGTATACAGATATGCATGGCAAGCGCCACGCATCTGTTTGCCAAAAAACTCTCCCCGCCACCACAACTCTTCCGAATCATCACGGGTAATAAACACATCAATGTATGTCTTCCATACTTTCTTGTCTTTTAATTGATTGGTGACCACAAAATCAACTGCCTTGTCCATGATCCCATCTATTTTTAGTGATTGTGTGTACAATTGTTTCATCTTCATATTGTAGGTACTCTCCTTATATAAGTTTCGAACACATCGTTTCCTTTGCAAAATCCGTAACTATCAGATTGGTAGCATCAACTTCTTGTTGACCGCGAATTACTACTTTTTTCTCCGCTCCAGCGTCCAAATCAAAATAGTTATCAGAAAACTCATATCTCTCATTTTCAGGTAACCGAAGTGTGATTCCCTTTGCAAACTTATTTGCCTTTACGGTAACCACCAGGTTTTCACCTTCTTTCGCCACCTGGTAATCATAATCACTTTCGAACTGACAATCCTTCCACATATTATAGGAATATACTGTTGAAATTGTTCGTCCGTTCAAACTACCCTTTACATACAGATAAGCGTTTTGTTTCCGAAACTCTTCCTTAATTTCCTCCTGGAAAACTCCATTTTTCGGAACCTCTACCTGTATATGTTTTTTCCAGCAAACTTCTCCGTCCAATGTTTTAAGACCATATTCCAGTTCTCCTGATACGTCACTCATCTCATCATTTACTATGCTTAACACTGTCTTAAAGTCATGGGTCTGCGCAAAGGTTGCAAGAATCGGTTCATAGGAGTGTTTCATCTGATAATATGCCTGTCTTGGTTCACAATAATAATCCACCACCGGCAATATTCCTGACGGCCAACATTCTGAATACATCCAATTCATGAATCCCCAAGTCTGTCCTTTATTGGTTCTGGCATATTCCATCTCCGCACGCAAGGTTTCCGCATGCACGGTCATGCTTTTACAAATAAATGCTTCCAGCTTTGAACTCTCTCCATATAGTGCATCTGCGTATTTCAGTTGCCTTTCTGAAAAAGGAACTCGTACTGCCGCGTATGGGTTGTCTCTAAATCTATCATCCCAATATTCATTCATCGGCCATAATTTATCATCTGGAAAAATCTTCTTGAAAGATTCCAACGTTCCCACTCCCATAGATACACATTCCGAAGTAAATGAGGTCACCCTTTCACTCAGAAGATCTCTGTACTTCTCTACTCCTGCTTCCAAAGCATCCTCATAGGAGCTTGCATGTGTATCTCCTGATGTTGTATCATTTCCCAGTTCTGTCATTCCATATGGACTCTGTTTAATAATCGGTCTGCTTTCATCTAAGTTGGCAATCAATCCGCGCAATATCACTTCCATGAAAAAATCACCATGGGAAATTTGTTTACACAGAGTACCAACTTTTTCATTTCCTCCACTCCATAACACAATGGATGGATGATGACGAAGTCTCTTAATCTGATATGTAATTTCTTTTTTTACATTTTCCACAAACTCAGGACGCCCCTCTGGAATATCTGCACAGGCAAACATCATATCCTGCCAAACCATGATTCCAAGTTTGTCGCAAAGTTCATAGAACTCTTTATTTTCATATATGCCTCCGCCCCAGACGCGAAGCATATTCATATTTCCATTCTTTGCTAAAGTTAGAAGTTTCTCATACTTTTCTTTTTGCATGTTGCCCATGAAACACTCTGCCGGAACCCAGTTGGATCCTTTGGCAAAAATCGGAACACCATTTACCACTATCTTACATTCCAAACGTTCGGATGATATTGGTTGCTGTTCCAGTCTCACTTCACGAAATGCAAATGTTCCTTGCTTCTTATCAAGCACTTCCCCATTTCGCATAAGCTCTACACTATATGAATATAAAGGCTGCTTACCATATCCTGACGGCCACCATAATTCCGGTTCGTCAATGCTAAAATTTGCAAAACTTTTTGTCCCCGTTACTTTTTGCTCATATTGTATGCAACACTCTGTGTCTAATTTCTCGCCCGGTCTAGTTGCTACTTTATATATCAGCACATCCTCTTTTACATATTCTGGGATGATTTCCATTGGTACCCCATATTTATCCGTCAAAGGTCTGATATCATAATTTAATTCTACTGAAACACATAGCTTGCCGTTATTGTATGCCCTATAAGAAATATCACTAATACGATGTTTACTTCTTCCTTCCACCCATACCGGCTTATAAATCCCGTACCCCGGCATATTCGGTGCCCAATCCCAACCAAATTGACACTGTGCTTTTCGAAGGAATAATCGTGGTGTATTAAAGATTCCCCAATAGTCTTCTGTATCTATTTCGTTCATCATTCTCTTGGTTGATATCATTTTTACAGACAACCTATTGTTTGCTTTCTGCACAATATCTTTGATGTTATATTCATATTGCAAAAACATATTGTCTGTTTTCCCCAGCAATTGATCGTTTAGGCATATCTCCGAAAAAGTATCAATTCCGTCAAATTTCAAATATATCTCTTCCGATTGCCATATAGCTTCGTCCAAATCAAATTGCGTTACATATGTAAAATCCGAATCGATAATCCAGCCTAATTCATTATGATTCATTCCCCAAAACGGATCATCAATGAATCCAGCCTGAAACAAATCTGTCGTAATATCTCCCGGCACTTTTCCAGGAATTCGTATTCCGTTGTTGCTATAAATTTCCCATTTTTTATCTAGTTGTCTCTTCATTCTCTGCGCGCTCCGTTTCCAGCCATACTACTCCTTTTTATAATTATACTTTTCACAATAAGCCACAGACTTGTCAATCCGTCCTATAAACTTGTAATTTTGTCCTATTATCACCCAAATATTAGCAAAATAAATGTCCAATCGGTTTACGGAAACCAACCAATCATTGCACAAAGAAAAAACCGATTGACATTTACATATCAATCGGTTTCTGCTTCTTACTATGCTCTTTTCTATATTCTGTTGGTGTAACACCATATGTATCTTTAAACAAATGGTTGAAGGATGATAAGGAATTGTATCCTATCATTTCGGAAATCTGTAAGGTTGTTAATTTTGTTGTGCGCAGCAATCTTTTGGCATAAATCATTCTTTTCTCATTCACATAATCCACAATCGTGATACCTACATATTGCTTGAATAACGTAGTGAGTCTGGAATAGGAATATGGTGTGTATTTCGCCAAATCTCTTGTGGATTGTCCAAACACATTTGGATTGTTAATGTGTATCATAAACTCATTGAGCCACTCCGGATATTCAGACTCGAATAGTGTCCTTTGCTCAAAAAACTTTATTAATATTCTGGACACAATCGTCTTTGTACTCATTTCATATTTTTCTTGTGGCAAATTCTGAGTAAGCAATGCCTTGTCATATACCATCGATACCTCAGATTGATCCAACGTGAAACGTATAGATTCCTTCTCGTTTAAAATCTCCTCGTAGCAATCGTAAACGCCCAGTATTTTCCTTGCAAACTCATCGGAAAACGTGAAGTTTATATGTTGATAATTGTCTTTCTGTTTCTTTTTTAGTTTTAGAGAATGCATGTCTATTGGTCTTATCAGATACGCATCTCCTTTTTTCAAAATTTCCTCTTTGCCATTAATATTATGACACACCTCGCCAGACATAATCACAAATAGTTCCCAATGGGAATGTTCATGGTAAATAGGATAATCCCTATTCAGCCAATTAAATGCAATACTGGCAGTTCTAAAGGGACTGGACATCTCAATGGTCGCTTTTCGATTTAATTTGACCTTATCAACATATTTTGGTGTTTCCATCCGTTTCCTCCTCATTTGCATCCTTTAATTACTCATATCATAGAATATGATGCAAGCACTAGTCAATAAAATTTTTGCATTGACGCGTCCGGATGTTAATTTATACTTGTATCACCAAATTGTGCGTCCTCGTTTCCTGTGGTTTTAAGCAGAGGAGTTCCCCTCGTTTGCGAGCTGCCGCTCTGCCATCAGGTGGATAGGTTGCCGGTTCCAAACCAACAACGTATTCTTGTTCTCCCATCTGCTTCCACTCAATCAAATACGGTAATTCATCTCCTGAGAATTCCACTTTTACAGCAAGTCCTAAGTCTGGGTTTTCTAATTTTGCGAAACTGTTTTCCACCGCATCTCTATAGAAAACCTGCTCCCTATAATTCGGAATCGGTTCTGAGAAATTGCAGGCAGAATTTACTCCCGGCTTAGCAACCTCATCTCGTGGTCTTGTATTTTCACAATTGGTAGAAAGCACTGTGGACGAAGAAATAAGTGGAAATCCGAAATTCATATGGTATAAAACCATCAACGGTGTTTCCGTAAAGCCTTCATTCTCTATCTCATCATGAATATAGATTCTGTTATCGCCAAATTTGGTGGTAATGGTGCGGGTCAGCACCATATTTTCCCCAAATACTGCAGCCTCGCGGACTTTTCCTCTCACTTCAATCACATAATCGTCTTCTCTCCACTCTTGCACAATTCCTACATCGAACGCCGGCAGATTGGCAATTCTGCCATGGGCACCAAGTTTCTGTCCTTGGTCCTCGCATGGCGCTCCCATATAGGTCAAGCCACAGGTGGTCAAAAGTCCGGCTGTAAAGCTTCTGAGGAAATCCGGCTCATCATAATGAGCCGCTTCCACAATACCTGTTTTCGAAATATAGGAAAATGGAATTCCCTGAAACTCTGCGTAGGCAATATCCATCCCCCTGCCAGGAAGAATTACAAAACGAAGTCCACTGCCATTTTTCACTTCAATGGCTTTCGTTCCATTGGCTTTCCCAGACGTATAGGTAAACTCCTGTGCCCCTCCAAGCTGGCTGATGTCTCCAACCCTTTTTCTAAGTTCGGACTTTGTATACTCTTTCCCAAACAAGTTTGCCATAATTATTCCTCCACGATTAATTCCGGATTCTCAGCAAAATGTTTCAGCATGACAATTGGTTCCGTTGCCGAAGTATTTGTAATTACAATACCTTCTTTTGCAGCTTTTTCTGTTACAAAGAATTCATCGTTTGTAAGCTCGCCATAACGAATGAGTGTTGGTGTTTCAATTTCCCACACACCGAATTTTCCCTTGCCTTGCAATAAGATAAATCCGTATGCTGCAGCATCTTTGATTGTCACTGTTTTACCTGGCTCTATCGTAAGTCTCTTCGCACTTACTTCTTTACATTTATAGCAAACCCATTCTTCTGTGTAATCTTCATTTTGTGTAATTACCCTTGGTGCCATGAATCTGTTCTTATGGAAATCAGGGTCCACGTTCTTATCCCAGTCAATAACATCCACTAAGTAATCAAAGTTACCCTTTTCTTCTTCCGGACAATTCTTCCAAAGCAAATCAGATGGTACTGCATGTTCGTAGTAAAGCACTGACTGATACATTGCGTATACATCACTTGCAAACTGTGGTTCATATGTACAAAGGCTCGCAGGTGCGTGAAGTACCCCTGGTGGTACATCCCATCCTGTATCCAATGTAATCTTGTATGCCTGTGATAAATCAAGCAGTTTGTTATCACCCTTTGTAAAGTTTTCCAAACATTCTTTTACCTGTTCCTTGGTGGTCTCCGGATTCAAACCAAAGAATGTAAATGGAAATTCTCCCCCATGATTGTTGCACTGTGATGGGAAGAAATACATCTCCGGCTTTCCATCCGCTCCCACTCTCTTCGCATGTTCATCTCTGTGGTGAATGTGGTGAGGTAATGGTCCTAAGTTGTCAAAGAATTTTGAGAACATTGGCCATTTGTGATATTTATTCCAAAGGTCATCTCCAATAATTTCACCTTTGAGTTCATCTACTGCATCACGAAGCAACACACGTTCTGAACCGTCTGCAGATACAATATAACTCAAACCTTCATCCTCTGGTGTCAACGGACCATTTTCTGCCCATGTGGTAGATGCAAACCAGCGTTCATCAATGCCGCCCCTTTCAAGACCTAATACATAGTAATCATCCGGATGAAGTTTAATTCTTTTCCCCGGTCTACAAAATGAACGTGGTACCCATGTTGGTGCAAGACGATATACGCCTTTGCCTTCTTCTAATAATTTTTTTGCTACTGACATAATTTTCTCTCCTTTATTTAAATTCTATTTGATACATGGCAAACATATCTAACGAAGCCACTGTAAAGACAACTTCTCCCTCTTCGTATCGGAAAGGAACTTCTTTCTTTTCTGGAAGCATGACAACCGCCCTTGGCTGCTCACTACATTTCACAGATACTTCAAAATCTTCTACTTTTCTAGCTTTCTCATGCTCATTCAATAGAACTGCGCATACTTGAACCCCTTTTTCCTCTTGATATCCTGTAACCTCCACATCATAAGGCGCATCCGAACTGATGGTTTGTTCCAAATTCAGTTCTTGTTTCAAGAGTTCATAGAATAGATTTTTATATGCCATATTCTGCATGGTTTCTATCGGGAATGCAGACCATAACACTTTTCCTTTTCCATAAGTTGTCACCGCCATTGCCGGAATCTCTGTCGGTATTCCCGGCGGATTGGAATGGATTGAGGCAAACTTTATGACATCCTGTGGGGTATACGGCAAAGTGATTCTTGCAATAATGTTCTCTTCCTGAATACCGGAAAGTTTCGGTGCATGACTATCAAAATGCAACGGATACTTCTTGTTAAATCTACCAAATGCACTGAGTGCTTTCTCTTCCGGCGCAATATACACGATGCTTTCTCTTGTCTGTCCCTCATACTTCGCTCCGAAAAATTCTTGCAAGAGTTCCATATTTTCTGCACCACTGATGTAAAGATTACCGCCGTTTTTCACATACTCTATAAAACGTGCATTTTCTTTACTATCCTGTTCAATGAGCATTGGTGCCACAAATGTTTTAAATCTCGAAATATCACAACCGGTACCTACAACACCATAACACACATGCTTTTGCAAAAATGTCTCTCCTGCCACAGCTCCGCTCAAATGATTCGTATACGGATATTTACTGATATCTTTATGTAGCGAATAATAGATTCCCACATCTTCGATTGGTTTCCCTTTGTCCATATACGGCTCATACGGAATCTGTTTTTCAAACACTTTTCCAATCTGGTCATATACTCTTGCATCCATAGTTCCAACCGGATCTATGGCGTCAATAATCATCATTGCACCATGATTCGCAACCGTCAGGAACAGTTCACTTGACATCATATCCTCTGATTTCAGTGTTGTATGTACATACAAACTCGGATCGCATCTGCTTGTCATATATTCAAAAGGTTGATTCTTTGTAACGCTTCTGTAATATTTACATGCAAAGCTGTGACTATACGCATTAATATACAGATCTCCGCCGGTATAGTCTGAATACTCACACACTCCCGAATCAATAATCATTCCCGAAGGTGTCATGGAAGCCGAATAATTGTGTTCCACCGTAACATTCGGTGCGTGTTTTTTGGTCTCATCGGTTAAGAACTTGGCAAATTCTCCCATCCACTCTTTCAGTTTCAAGTCGTACTCATGCCAATTCTCATCCCCTCTAACCGGTCTTGGTTTATTGGCTTCTGTTTCTGCTTCCCAACGTTTTCTACATTCCTCACAGTAACAAGGATGGGTCCAAAACAGCATGTCATAGAACATACCATCCACATCGAAATATTCCAACATTTCTCGTATTTGCTCTTTTAGAAATGCCCGATATTCCATGTTATTCGGACAACAATATCCATATCGGTTTAATCCTTGGGAACCAAAGCTCAGATGCTGCTCTACCGCTTCTACTCTTTCTGATTTTCCTTCTTGATTTAAAACACGCCACTCCGGATGTCTGTCATGCTCAACATTATTGTAAATGACACTATAATAACCGATAACTGCAATTCCTGCCTCATGACACAAATCCACCACCCGCTTCATCATGTCCTCTTTTCCCACAAAAGCTTTATGCATTTTTCCTGTCTTTGTAGGGAAATAACACAAGCCAACATGGGATTGGAAATAAAGCATCGCACTTTGTACCTTTGCTCGCTTCAGATTCTCAACATATTCCTCCGGATTAAATTCTGAAAGGAATTCTGTGCTCCAATCTTCGATATGCATATCGCACAAATGGCGTCTCCACGCCTTCTCATACCACATATGTCATCCTCCTTTTCCTCCTTCCAATAATCTTTAAATAGCACTTTTTCTTGATTATATCACTCAAATTTGCTACTATTATAGAAATAATCGACTATATTTTAGCATTTTTCAACATTTAAAATATAAGGAGGATTTATCTGATGGAATCAAACAGAAACGACGAACTTTTCACACTGGTTCAAAACTTTGGTACAATTAGCAACGCTACCATAGCCATATTCGATGCAAACAGGAATCTTTTGGCATCTTATCCAGATTCCTCTATTCCTTTTTGCGGACTTATTCGTAAAAACACAGATATCAACGAGCAATGCACCCATTGCGATATTCTGGGATTTTCAAAGTGCTACGCTGCTAAAAAACCTTATTTATATCATTGCCACATGGGGCTCGTAGAAATTGCATCGCCAATCATGTATGGCGACACCTTGCTTGGATATATATTAATCGGACAATTCACCGACAACCCTGACAAAGGGCAGATTCGCAAAAATGTAATGAAAGCCGCAAAAAAGCATGGTTTTTCCGCCTCCGAGCCACTCAAAGAATTGGATAATATTGTGTATTTGGACGACCAATATACTACCGCATTGACACAGTTAATTGAGATGTGTGCCAACTATATCTGGCTGAATCGTATCGTAAAGCTAAGTAATTCTAATCTGGGTCAGGAAATTCGTCTGTATATTGCAACCCATCTCACAGAAAATCTCTCTGTAGAGACCATTTGTTCCAAATACAATATTTCTCCGAGTGGTCTGTATCAGCTCTTCCGGAAAGTATTTGGATGTGGAGTTGTGGAAATAATTCGCGTTGAACGCATAAAAAGAGCCAAGGAATTGCTCCTTGACTCTAAACTCGCTGTCAGTGATGTGGCTGCACAGGTTGGGATACTGGATGCCAACTATTTTACGCGCATCTTTAAGGCTGAGACAGGAATGACACCTAAGAATTTTCGGAAACAAGGTTAAATTTGGAATCTCTGTTGTAGTAATATAGCGAACTGGCTCATCCAAAGTCTTAAAAGTGTCCACCTTTGAGGTGCTTCCCTTTGCATCTCCAACCACCTTCCAGTAATATGTAGTCCCCGGAACAAACACTCCTGCATCCACAAACATGATTTCTGTCGTTTCGAAAGTATATGCGTTGTCAAACGCTTTATTATCCGCCACATATAAAGTGTACTTGCTGCTGCCATCGCTTTCCCAACTAAATAACACATTCTGACGTGCATAATTTCTGTTTTCTTTTTCTAATAAAGCTTTTACTTGCTCTTCTTCTGTCTCTGCATTCAATTTTCATGTGATATCCTTCTCTTTCTTCTTACGATAAAAATAACAAACATTACGGAACATGGCAAGAACATTACGAACAAATGCTACAAAATAGATTTTGAGGAAAAATAATTAAGAAATTATGAAGAAATTATAATCAGCCGTCAACACCAAAAAAGTGTTTCGCGGCTGATTATAATTTTAAATCATTCTACACGATAGACTTCCATTTACATCTTATCAAACTCCGGATTGAAATAGTAAAAATTCTTTGCATCCAATGAATCCTTTGTTCGTTCTAGTGCCTCACCAAAACGTTGAAAATGAACAACTTCTCGTGCTCTCAGGAATTTAAGCGGGTCACGAATCTCCGGCTCTGTAATAACACGAAGCAAGTTGTCATAAACTGTTCTGGCCTTTTGCTCTGCCGCAAGATTCTCCGTCAAATCAGTAATGGCATCTCCCTTTGACTGGAATTCTTTTGCAGTAAAAGGAATGCCTGCTGCCGCCTGTGGCCAAATACCTGTGGTATGGTCAATATAGTAAGCATCAAAGCCTGCTGTCTTTGCTTCCTCCACTGACAGATTCTTGGTAAGCTGATACACCATGGCGCAAATG
>JAZQBW010000042.1:0-2815 GCA_045545895.1 Faecalimonas sp. | reverse complement strand
CATTACACTTACTAATAATACTGCTACTATTTTCTTCTTCATAATCTAGTTCTCCTTTTCCCAAGGCATACATTTCTTCTGCAAGAAGTCGACTCCTTTCATGAGCAAAAGGCTGATAACGGAAATCAAAAAGATAACCGCAAACATCTTGTCAAAAGAAAATGCCTGTTTTACTCGTGTCATATATACGCCGAGGCCCTTGAAGCCACCAAGCCATTCAGAAATTACCGCACCCACAACTGCATACGAAGCAGCAATGCGAATCCCTGCAAAGAACTCCGACATTGCACCCGGAAACTTAATGTGGCGGAAGATTTGCCATCTGCCTGCCCCCATCGCACGAAGCATGTTCATAGAATCCTTGTCGGCAGACTTGAAGCCATTCAAAAGTCCCACTGCGATTGGGAAAAACGTGGTAATCACAATCAGAATCACCTTCGGTGCCATCTCATAACCGAACCACAATACAAGGAGTGGTGCAATGGCAACCGTCGGAATTGTCTGCGTCAAAACCATCAGCGGATAGAACGCCTTATACAGCCCTTCAAACTGATCCATCAGGACGGCAGAAAGAAAACCCAGAAAGATTCCTGCTAAAAGTCCGATAAATGCTTCTGTCAAGGTAATGACAGAATGCTGCATCAGAACCGGGAACTCCTTGACAAGTGCCTCTATTACCTGCAACGGTGACGGCAACATAAAACTCTCCACTAACCCTACAGATGAAACCACTTGCCACACTATTAAAATCAATACAATTGCGGAACACGACCAGATACTACTGGTGATGTTTGGTAACTTTCTTTTCAATGCTCAGTACTTCTCCTTCTGGTCTATAAGTAATCTTTACATAAGCAGACACAGATTCAGCCCCTGCTCTCACTGCTACTTTCTGACATTCCTTGATAATGTCCATAAGTTCTTCATAATCCCCTTCAATTGAGGTCTCGCATGGTCCTACATAGTAGTTTAGACCAGTGGATTTGATATAATCAATTACTTCATCCACAATGCGAATGAGCTCTTCATCACTTTCTGCCTTCGGCAGAACTTGAATTGCTACACTTGCGTTCATAATTATCTTCTCCTTTTTCTTAGAATTTCATTATGAACCTGACTTGTGCTTAGAGTGCATTTATGTGCGCACATAAAAACACCTAGATATCTCGATATCCAGGTGTTAGAATTTGAATTCTTTTCAAAATGTACTCTTCCTACGCTGGCATTATCCAGATCAGGTTCTCGGGTTCAGGATGACGACATCCAATCTCAGCCGGCTCAATTACCAGCGCCCCTTTAATTGTCTTTCTCAGTTTACTACGCAAATTTCATAAAGTCAATATTTTGTGCTTAACTTACTGGAAAAATATGTTATACTGTACAAGGTTATTACATTACAGAAAGGAAAAAGACTATGCTATTCAAATTATTTTATACATTTGCCAAAATCGGCCTGTTCACCTTCGGTGGCGGCTACGGCATGATTGCCATCGTGCAGGACGAATGTGTGGACAAGAAGAAATGGATTACAGATGATGAGTTTGCAACAGTGCTTACCATCGCAGAATCCACACCGGGACCAATCGCCATCAACTGCGCCACCTACACCGGCTACGCACAGGGTGGAATCCTAGGTTCCATTGCTGCAACCTTCGGAGTGGTACTCCCATCCTTTGTGATTATTTATTTAATCTCATCTTTCTTCAACAACTTATTGGAGATTGAGATTGTTGCAAATGCTTTCAAAGGAATTCAAGTTGGTGTCGGCATCATCATCCTTCGCGCCGGTTACAACTTATATAAGAAAATGAAGAAGAACACATTTACCATCGCGATACTGATTATCGCATGCTTAGTTATGCTGGCAATTAACTTCTTTGGCTGGAACTTTTCAACCATTTACATGCTTCTGATTGCAGGTGTGGTTGGTGCAGTGTTCAGTCAGATTCAAAAAATCAAAGAAGGAAAGAAGGTGTAAGTTTGATTTACTTAGATTTGTTTTTGGGATTTTTGAAAGTCGGACTCTTCTCCTTCGGCGGTGCTTATGGTGCTATTCCGGTTATCCGAGAAGTGGTTATGGAAAACGGTTGGGTGACGGAATCAAAATTTGCATACCTATTAGCCATCAGCGAAAGCACGCCGGGACCGATTATGGTTAATACAGCAACATACATTGGAAATGAAGTCGGCGGAATTCTCGGCTCGGCCCTTGCAACCTTTACTGTTTGCTTGCCTGCTTTTATTATCATTTTACTCCTTTCCATGATTCTCAAAAACTTTTTGAAGAATCCTTATGTACAGGGAGTTTTGAATGGTATTAAACCATGTATTATCGGTATCATCTTGGCAACCGGCCTTCATATGATTATCGAAAATGCTTTTGTAGAAGGCCTCAGTATTCCGAAAAACTGGCAATCATTTGTGATTATGGCAGTGATTATTACCGCAATGTTTATTTACAAAAATTTGAAAGGAAAAGCAATTTCTCCGATTATGCTGATTGCAGTTGCGGCTGTAAGTGGAATCGTGGTATATGCAATTTAATTAAACAGGGAGATAGCACATCGTAGATGTTACTATCTCCCATTCTTTATCGCATTTTCTTTGAAATTTTTTTATGCTTCATCAACCCAAACAATTGCATCGACATCCTTGTACTTCTTCTTTAAAATTCTTCTGCGGAACAAATATATAGTATATGAAAGCCATAACACAAAGAAAATAATACAAGCAATCACAGCATTCTTAGGAGAACCTGCCGCAAAGCTCAACAAAAACAATAATGGTGCAATCATTACCATGGCAGGAAAATTGG
>JAZQBW010000041.1:0-27929 GCA_045545895.1 Faecalimonas sp. | reverse complement strand
GCTTCCTTATCCGTTCCCCAGTAGAACAGTGCTACTGTTCCAGGACCTGTATGACTTCCAATCGTTGTTCCGATATTATTGATTTCTACTTTTCCGTTCAGTTTTGAAAACTTACTTTCAACCAGATCTGCAACGGCTCTTGCATCTTCATAGCAGGCAGAATGGCTCATATAACATTTCCCGTTATAATCCAATCCATTTTCAGCTTTTTCTTCCATTTTCTTTACGATTGCTTCTATCACTTTACGTTTCGTTCTAACTTTTTGACGAGCAATTAATTTTCCTTCCGGATCCACATTCAACATTGGACAGATATTGAGCACTCCTGCCACAAAACCGGAAGTCTTTGAAACTCTTCCACCTTTGATAAAGAAAGTAAGGTCCGATGTGAAAAACCAAGCAAGACAGTGATGCTTGTTTTCCTCAGCCCACTCATATAATTCATCAATAGACTTTCCTTCATCCCGAAGGTCTGCTAATTTATCTACTAAAAGTCCAAATCCAGAAGATGCTGTCAAGGAATCTACCACATAGATTTTTCTATCTGGATACTTTTCCAAAAGCATCTCTTTTGCAATATTTGCAGAGTTAAAAGAACCTGAAATTCCGGAAGATAAACTCACATGTAAAATATCTTTTCCCTCTTTTAAGAATGACTCAAAGTATTCTTCGTATTCGGATGCATTTACCTGAGATGTCTTGGTGTCTGCCCCTTCTTGCATTGCCCGGTAGAAATCTTCGAATGCCATGGACTCTCCCAAATCATCCTTGTATTCTTTTCCATCTAATTCATAATGGAAACATATATATTGAATATCTCTTTCTGCAAAATGTTCTTTTGATAAATCTGCTGTAGAGCAGCAACTTAAAATATAATTACTCATAATTTCAATCTCCTTTATTTTCTTTCATTTCCCCAAAAGAAAAGGCCTATCGTTCCCGGTCCGGAATGGGCTCCGATTGCCGTTCCGATATTATTAATTATAACGTCTCCTTTTATATTTGAAAAGTGCCTTTTTATGACTCTTGCCACTTCTTCGGCATCTTCCAAACATCCGGAATGGCAAATGTAGCATCTTCCATCATAACCCTCACCTTCGTACGCGTCCGCTTTCATCTGCTTGACCAGTGCTTCCACTGTCCGCCTCCAATGTTTCAGAAAACTTTATATGTAGTTTTCATTACTACACTATATATCTTAAACATTCATTTGTCTACCTCAAAATAGAAATATTTACATATCAGAACAATAGAAATTTATTTGGTTTTCGCTGCTTTTGTGTTATAATGAATATTATTGAAAAAAGTTTTACAAGGAGGATTTTTTATGCCAATGCAAATGGGATGGAGATGGTATGGAGAAGGCAACGATAAGATTAGCCTTTCAGATATCAAGCAGATTCCTGGCATTACCAGTATTGTTTGGGCACTCCACAACAAGATGCCTGGTGAAGTTTGGGAAGTAGAAGAAATTGCAGAAGTACAAAAGCAATTAGAACCATACGGATTTAACATGGATGTAGTTGAATCTGTAAATGTGCATGATGACATTAAGATTGGTCTGCCAACTCGCGATAAATATATCGAGAATTATATTCAGACAATTAAGAATCTATCAAAATTCGGAGTAAAGGTAATCTGTTACAATTTTATGCCGGTATTTGACTGGACACGTACAGATTTGTTCCACCCGGTAGGAGATGGTTCAACAGCACTTTATTACGAAGCAAGCCGTATTCATGATGATCCGAAGGAAATGGCGGATTACATCTTGAACAATTTAGGCGGATTAACATTTCCAGGTTGGGAACCGGAACGTATGGCTAAGTTAGACGAGTTGTTTGAATTATACAGACCAGTTACAAAAGAGAAATTATGGGAGAATTTAAAATATTTCTTGGAGGCAATTATGCCAACCTGTCGTGAATGCGATATCAAAATGGCAATTCATATGGATGATCCTCCGTGGGATATTTTTGGACTTCCTCGACTACTCACATGTGAAGAAAATATCGACCGTTTCCTCAAAATGGTAGATGATGAGTACAACTGTTTAACTCTTTGTTCAGGAAGTTTGAATGCAGATCCAAATAACAATGTTGCAGCAATCGTTCGTAAACATTGTGATCGTATAGCATTCGCCCACATCCGTAACGTAAAACATTTTGAGAATGGTGATTTCTCTGAGGCAAGTCATCGTGATTGTGACGGAGATACAGGTATTCTTGATATTCTAAAAGCTTACCATGATTGTGGATTTGAAGGATATATTCGTCCGGACCACGGTCGTCATCTTTGGGATGAAAAACCAGGTAATGTAAGACCAGGTTATGGTTTATACGACCGTGCTCTTGGGGTTATGTACATGCTTGGTGTATGGGATATGTTAGACAAGCTTGATACGGAAAAATAAACTATTCATAAATTAAAACAATATAGCGAAGTAGCAATCTTTTAGGGACTTGCCACTTCGCTTTTGTTTTACATACCGCTTTCTGACGGAATGCTTTTATATGTTTATCATGTATTTCTTTAATTCGCCGGTCTAAATCGCGGCATTGGAGAAGTACTATCCATAGGAAGGAAGGTATATCCGTGTTCCAATCCCCAGAAAATAATATCATCTACAGCATCAACACTATATCCTTTGATGTCGTGTTGTAATACATTTGACACAGAGTGCTTTTGGATTCCGGCAATCACGTTTGCAGCAACTTGACTAGCGGTGGTTGCACCTCCTGCATCTGCGCTGCTCACATTCCAGTCACAGTACAAATATCCATGGTAGGAAAGAGTCTCCGCTAAAGTTGACATAATGCCGGAGCAATGTTTGCGGCTTACAGTATTATTGGTACCTCCCGGAAAACGAACAATGGTAGGTGTAACACCGGTCTGTGCAACTACAATATCGTTAATTGCTGCCAAATCATTGTAATAGTTATCTTCGCTACTGTAAATGTATGAATAATCATGACTGTAGGTATGTAGTGCAATCGTATGTCCACGTCGATAGGTTTCTCCTATCATGTATTGATAATCACGAAATTGGTTGGTAACAAAAAAGGTTGCCTTTACATTATATTTGTCCAGAATATCCAAAAGTCTTGCAGTGTGTGGGCCAGGGCCATCATCAAAGGTGAGATATACAACCTTATCACCGGGATTGATGGTATTTGCAACAGCTTGTTTCTCATAGACAAACACAGAGCGGGAGGCAGTTGCAGTATTTCCTGCTGCATCTGTTACAGTGTAAGTAAGGGTATTGCGTCCCATTTTGCTGGTGTCCACGCTGCCGCTAATACTTACTTTGGAAGAAATATCCCCATCTATGTTATCAGAAGCAGAATATCCCGGTTCGGAATAAGCTGTCCCTACTAAGACATAAGAACGTGCCGGGCCGGACAGGGAGATGGTTGGAGCAACAAAATCTCCAACTTTTACAGTTCTAACCACATCACACACATTACCAGATGAATCTTCCACATGGTAGTTGAGTGTATATGTTCCGTAAGTCATTCCGTCCACGCTTCCTTCCACAGTTACCTTAGAAGTAATATCACCATCCACCTCGTCTGTAGCAGAAAAGCCCGGATCTGTAAAGGTCTTGCCTGCATTAAAGTGACAGGTTTCTCCACCTGTCAGGGTAATAGTCGGTGGAATCACATCCTTATAAATAATCTTACGCTCTTTTGTTGCGGTATTTCCGGAAGAATCTGTAACTGTATATATAACAACGCCATCTTTTTCTTCCCGAATAACTTGGTCAGTCACATCACCATCGTAATTATCCGTTGCCTGATAGCCCTCTTCTTCGTAGGTACCCACAGGGCTCGTATAGTGTTCCGGACTAGAAACCAACTGGATGTCCGGAGCAAGGGTGTCTTGGACAATAAAGGTTCTTACTTCTTTTAGTGAGATTTTTTTGTATTTTGCAGAGTAGGTTACTCTGTAAGTACCTAATCTATCCAGATGTACGGTACCAATGGTGGTTGTCTTAACAGGAATTCCTTTTTTACGAAGGAGGGTTCCCCTGCAAAGGGCAGTTACTTCCGGCATCTCATCTACGCCATATTCTAAATGAATTGTTTTTTCCGGAATGCTTAGTACCAAACTGTATTTGTTAAAATGTATCATGGCAAAAGAAACTAGGATTAGAATACTGAGTATTGCACTTAAAATCAGTAACCAAGTTTTCTTCTTTTTGGTTAATTCTGTAACAGATTCAGTAGTCGTTGCAATGGATTCTGTGTTTCTTTCCATAATATAGTTTCCCTTCTATTTTATAATTTTGTTGTGTAATTATAATTATAAATGTTTAAGGGCAAAATACAACAAATTTCGACAAAAAAATAAGTCTATGGAAAAATTCCGTAGACTTATTTTATGTACAATTATTTGTAGATTCCATTTACAACAACTTTAAATAATGCATCCTTTCCTTTTAACTCTTCGTTACCATAGTTTTCAGGGAAAGTAACATTAACTTCCACTTCATCTCCCGGATGCGCGCCGATAAGCTGCTCTTCAAAGTCGTCAATATAGGTTCCGGAACCAATTACCAGGTCCGCACCGGCGCCCTGTGTGTTTCCACCTGCGAATTCCACACCGTCGATAGAGCCCACATAATCGATATTGACTGTATCTCCGTTTTCTACTATAAGAGAAGTGTCTGTAGCAAGAGTTGTTTTCTCTGTGGCATCTTCTGTGGTATCAGTAGAAGTAGCATTGTCTTCGGTAACAATATCATTATTGTTGGTGTTGCTATCAGATTTCTCAAATGGATTGGCAATACACAATACGATAAGTCCAAGCAATAACAGACTTGGGATTCCTATCTTACAAATTTTGGTAATAATATTCTTTCTTGCTTGTTTTTTGCGTTCTTCTGCTCGACGCTGCTGTGCTATTTTTTTGTTCTCTTTTTTCATAGTATTTGTCTCCTTGTTACATGATAAAAACTATTATAACAGAAAATTGTGCACATTTTGTGTATAAAATATAAAAATTAGAAATTAAGATTTAGCAAATAAAAAAACGTTTAAATCTTATCTTGATTTTTAAAAAATAGAGGAGTATACTCATGTTTGGTTTTTGAGAAATAAAGGAAAGTGAGAGAAAATTATGAATACGTTATTATCTGTATCGGTTGCCCTTTTAGCAGGACTGCTTATGACCAGACTATTTAAACCGTTCAAATTACCAGCTGTAACGGCATATTTGATCGCAGGTGTACTAATTGGACCTTACTGTATGGGGGCACTTGGAATTGAAGGACTTGGATTTAATTCTACGGAAAGCATGGAGCATTTGGCAGCAGTATCTCAGGTGGCACTAGGCTTTATTGCATTTTCTATTGGAAGTGAGTTCAGGTTAGAGGATTTAAAACATACTGGAAGACAGGCATTTGTGATTGGTATCTTCCAGGCACTTACTGCAACACTGTTTGTAGACTTGGCATTGGTGGCAATTCACATGATGATGCCGGATAAATTAACTTTGGCCCAGACACTTACCCTTGGAGCTATTGCCACAGCCACGGCACCAGCTGCCACACTTATGGTTGTAAGACAGTATAAGGCAAAGGGACCTCTGACAAGTTTGTTACTTCCAATTGTTGCCTTGGATGACGCTGTGGGTCTGATCGTATTTGCTGTTTCATTTGGGATTGCTAAGACACTTGTAAGTGGAACTGTCGATATGATTTCTATTCTATTGAATCCGTTGATTGAGATTGCTTGCTCATTACTTTTAGGAGCTTTGATGGGCTGGCTTTTGACACAACTGGAAAAACTATTCAACTCAAATACAAACCGTCTCAATATGACGATTGCATTTGTATTTTTGACAGTAGCACTGTCTATGATAAAATTTGAAATTGGACCAGTTCACATCAGTTTTTCATCTTTATTAGTCTGTATGATGCTGGGAACTGTATTCTGTAATATCTGTCCATTATCACATGATTTAATGGAAAAAACGGACAAATGGACTTCGCCACTTTTTGCATTGTTCTTTGTAATTAGTGGTGCTGAATTGGAATTGGGAGTATTTACAGATGTGGCAATTGTGGGTATTGGTTTGATTTATATTGTGTTCCGATGCCTTGGTAAATATTATGGAACACTTGCAAGTGCGAAAGCGACGAAGTGCGAACCATCTATTTGTAAATACCTAGGGATTACCTTATTCCCACAGGCTGGTGTGGCCCTTGGAATGTGTACCACAGCAATGCAACTTGGAGAACAGGGAAATCTAATTCGAAACATTACGCTGTTTGCAGTTTTAATTTACGAAGTTGTCGGACCGCTTATGACGAAGATGGCACTTACTGCAGCAGGAGATATCAAACCAGTTTCTGAAGAGGTGAAAAATCGTCGACAAACAAAGTTAGATGAAGCTAAGAAAATGAAAGCAGGAAATAAATAGGATAAATTGCTTTTATTTATAAAAAAGCCAAAAACACTTGATTGTTCAAGAGTTTTTGGCTTTATTTGTAACACCTCCAGCAGGAATCGAACCTGCAACTAGCCCTTAGGAGGGGCTTGTTATATCCATTTAACTATGAAGGCCCATGTGCACCTCTTCTTATTTATAGAGAGATGCACTTATTTTTTCAATCATTATCTGATTTCTGTCATCCCACCCATATATGGTCTTAAAGCTTCCGGAATCTTAATGCTTCCATCTTCTTGTAAGTTATTTTCCAAGAATGCAATTAACATTCTAGGTGGAGCAACTACTGTATTGTTAAGTGTATGAGCAAAATATTTCTTGCCATCAGCACCTTTTACACGGATACCAAGTCTTCTTGCCTGAGCGTCCCCAAGGTTAGAACAGCTTCCAACTTCAAAGTATTTCTTTTGTCTTGGTGACCATGCTTCAACGTCACAAGATTTTACTTTAAGGTCAGCCAAATCGCCGGAGCAGCATTCCAATTGACGAACCGGAATATCCAATGAGCGGAATAATTCCACTGTGTATCTCCACATTTTTTCATACCAATCCATGCTGTCTTCTGGTTTACATACAACAATCATTTCCTGTTTTTCAAATTGGTGAATGCGATAAACTCCACGTTCTTCAATACCGTGAGCACCTTTTTCTTTACGGAAACATGGAGAGTAAGAAGTCAATGTTTGTGGCAATTGTTCTTCTTCCAGTAATTGGTCTATAAATTTACCAATCATAGAATGTTCACTTGTACCAATCAAGTATAAATCTTCACCCTCGATCTTGTACATCATGTTTTCCATCTCAGCAAAACTCATAACACCTGTAACAACGTTGCTACGAATCATGAAAGGTGGAATACAATAGGTAAAACCTTTATTAATCATAAAATCACGAGCATAAGAAATCACTGCGGAATGCAATCTTGCAATATCTCCCATTAAATAGTAGAAACCATTCCCTGCAACTCTTCCTGCAGCATCCAAATCAATACCATTAAATTTGCTCATAATCTCTGTATGATATGGAACATCCCATTCCGGAACCACTGGCTCCCCGAATCTTTCTACTTCCACATTTTCACTGTCATCTTTTCCAATTGGAACAGATGGGTCAATGATATTTGGAATTGTCATCATAATGGTTTTGATTTTCTCTTCTACTTCTTTTTCTTCCTTAGAAAGTTCTTCTGTTCTTCCTGCGTTTGCAGCTACCTGTCTCTTATATTCTTCTGCTTCTTCTTTTTTACCTTGTGCCATACAAGCACCAATCATTTTAGAGATTTTATTCTTATCTGCACGAAGTGCCTCTACTTCTTGTTTAATCTCTCTGTTTCGAATATCAAGTGCAATTACCTCATCTACCAATGGTAATTTACTATCCTGAAACTTATTTCTAATATTTTGTTTTACTACCTCCGGATTTTCTCTCAAAAATCTGATGTCTAACATACTCTGTCCTCCTCATAACTACTTTTTCATATTTCCTAGGTCAAGACCTGCTAATTCCTGATAAATCGCTCTGTCTAAGGATTCTGCTTCTTCCTCTGAGAGTTCAATATAACTCTCACCTTTCACAATTTCCTTAATATAATTGTAGCAGCCTTCTCTACTATGCATGGAGTTAATAATGTAACCATTATTGTTTCCGTCTAGCAATGTAAGTGCAAAACTTAAGTTGCCTCCCATTTCACTAAAAGCATCATAACGCAAAATACCTACTTTTTGCAAGGTTCCAAGCAAATCTTCTTGCAAATTTCTAATTTCTTGGCGATTTTTTAATGCCATATTCGTTACTTCATCTAATTCATCAAATCTTTCAAAGATGCTTTCTTCCAATGTCTTTCCATCTTTTCCTTTCATAAAAGATGTATAACTTGCTTTTAGACGAATATACTTCATATTCGCATTTATGACCATAAAGAATAATACTACAATTAGTATGAACATTACAATCAAAATAATTGCAGGATCTACTCCAATTTCTGCCAAAATTTTACTTTCCATTTATTTTACCCCTTTTTTGATTAGTTATTGGCAACCGACATTAATAAATCGAATATACGTTCGAGTTCTTTGCTCGAATAATATTCAATCTCTATTTTCCCTTTACCTTTCGCCTTTTGGTTGATACTTACTTTTGTTCCCATAACTGATTTTATCTTTTCTTCTAAATCACGATAAATAAAATCATTTTCTACTACTTTTTTCTCTTTTACAGGCTTGTTCTCTTTTAATAATCGAATTATCTTTTCTACTTCTCGAACACTTAGCTTTTCATCAAAAATACGCATTGCAAGCATATGCTGTTGCTCCGGATTTTCAATTGCCAAAAGGGCACGGGCATGTCCGGCTGAAATCATCTCATCAATTACCATCTGTTTTACTTTTTGAGACAATTTAATCAATCGCATAGAGTTTGTAACAGCAGTTCTACTTTTAGAAACTCGTTCTGCAACTTCATCCTGAGTTAAATTAAATTCCGTAAGAAGGCGTTCATATGCATATGCTTCTTCAATTGGATTCAAATTCTCCCTTTGAATATTCTCAATAAGTGAAATCTCTACTGCTTCCTGTTTTGTGAATTCTTTGATTATTACAGGTACTTCTTTTAGTCCAGCCAATTTAGCAGCTCTCCAACGTCTTTCGCCTGCAATGATCTCATAATAATCATCCTTCTTTTGTACAACCAATGGCTGAATAATTCCAAACTTTTTAATGGAATCAGCTAACTCTAGTAGCGCGTCTTCTTCAAAATATTTTCTTGGTTGTTCACGATTCGGCTCAATCTTACTAAGTTTCATCATCTGATCTGCCGGAACAATCTTTTCTACAACCTTTTCAATCACCTTTGGTTCTGCACTTCCCTTTTTCTCTGTAGTTTTCTTTTCTACAGGTGTTGCATTTTTATTTGCAGGAATTAAACTATCAAGTCCTTTTCCCAAACCACCTCTTTTTGCTGCCATAATTATTCTTCTCCTTTATTTATTACCTCTTCTGCTAATAACATATAGCTTTCTGCACCTGCAGACTTTGAATCATACAAATGTATTGGTAAACCATGACTTGGTGCTTCAGCCAGACGAATATTTCGAGGTATAATTGTCTTATAAATTGTCTGATTTAAATTATCTTTTACATTTTCCACCACTTGCAAAGATAAATTAGTTCTCGCATCATACATTGTAAATACAACACCTTCAATATATAAATCAGAATTTAAACGTTCTTTCACAAGCTCGATCGTATGAATTAACTGGCTTAATCCCTCCAAAGCATAATATTCACATTGAATTGGAACCAAAACAGAATCTGCAGTTGTCATCGCATTAATTGTCAGTGTGTTAAGAGAAGGAGGGCAGTCTATAATGATGAAATCATAGTGTTCTCTTACCTTTTCTACCTCATTATGAACAATATATTCTTTATCTTCAACGCCAATCAGTTCGATTTCAGCAGCTGAAAGATCAATATTTGATGGCAATACATCAAGATTTTCAATGGCATCCTTGCAAATGACATCATCAATGCCAACTTCTCCAAGAATTAGATCATAAACGGTATACTCAACCTCATTCTTATCAATTCCCAGTCCGCTTGTCATATTCCCCTGTGGATCCATATCAATTGCCAACACTTTTTTCCCTAATGCTGCCAAACATGCTGATAAATTAATAGATGTAGTTGTCTTACCTACACCACCTTTTTGATTAGCAACAGCTATAATTCTTCCCATTCTTAATTACCCCTTTCTTATACTCTGACATTATACCACTATTCGTGATTATAGTCCACACAATGTTTCACGTGAAACATTCAATTTAGTTTGAATTATTATTTCTATGTGAATTAAAATTAAACAGAAAAGGAATGTTTCACGTGAAACATTCCTTTTTATCTAACATATTGGTTCTTTACTTGGTAATCCTGCTTTTCGTGGATACTTTTTCGCCGTATTTTGCATTTTTTTTATAATTACAAAGGATCTCCCAATTTCAGTTCCTGGTAACCGAAATTTGACAACATCCATAATCTTTCCACCCAAAACATGTACA
This sequence comes from Faecalimonas sp., assembly GCA_045545895.1. Taxonomy (GTDB): domain Bacteria; phylum Bacillota; class Clostridia; order Lachnospirales; family Lachnospiraceae; genus Faecalimonas. Next base: position 17,425 of record JAZQBW010000041.1, on the reverse strand, counting down.
GCCTTCTTAGATTGTTCTATTTCTTCTTCAATTTCACCAGATTTGTAAGGAACAAATAAGCCTTCTTTTTTTACATAAGCTATGCAGTATTCAGATAAAGTAGCAAGATTAGCAACAGCCCTAGATACACAAAGATCAAATTGTTCTCTATAAGCACTTTGTTTTGCAAAATCTTCCGCTCGACCATGAATAGTTTTAATGTTATCTAATTCTAACTCATTTATTACTGTATCTAAAAATTTAATTCTTTTATTTAAAGAATCTAACAAAACTACTTTTAAATGAGGAAAAGCAATCTTTAATGGTATTCCCGGAAATCCAGCTCCGGTTCCAACATCAATCACAGTTTCCACTTTATTTATATCGATGGCTTTCACAATAGACAAACTATCCACAAAATGTTTTTCATTTACTTCCTCGTATTCTGTAATTCCGGTTAGATTCATTACTTTGTTCCATTCCACGAGAAGTTCATAGAATTTGAAAAACTGTTGTTTTTGGATGTCTGTCAAGGTAATACCAAGTTCATTTAATTTTGATTCAAAAATTTGACTCATAAAGACCTCTTTCTATCGCATACCTTCCATGTATACTAACAATACTGATATATCAGCCGGAGACACACCTGAGATACGGGATGCTTGTCCAATAGAAATAGGGCGATACTGTTTTAATTTTTGAACTGCCTCAATTCGAAGACTCTTTATCTCATCATAATTAATATCCTCTGGAATTCTTTTTGTCTCCAGTTTTTTAAATTGTTCCACCTGTTTTTGCTGACGCTTAATATAGCCATCGTATTTTATATTAATATTTATTTGCTCAATAACTTCCTGAACCAACTTATCCACATTGTTTTCAGAGTTATCCACATATTTTGCGCATTTGTCTATACATTTGTGGATAATATCGCGATTTATATCAACATTTTCCAAAGCTTCGTAACTTAGTTCCGGTCTTCGAATCAATTCTGCGAGAGTAGTGCCATTATTTAAAGGAGTACTTTCGTATTTAGCTAATACTTCCTGAACTTTTTGATTAGCGCCAATATTTGTGTGTTCTAGTCGTTCTACCTCAGATGTAATAATTTCTTCCTTATCTAACAACCATTGCAGTCTTTCATCTGAAATTAACCCAATCTTATGACCAATTCTAGTTAAACGCTGGTCTGCATTGTCTTGTCGAAGCAGTAGTCGGTATTCTGCTCTGGAAGTCATCATCCTATAAGGCTCATGACTTTCCTTTGTAACCAAATCATCAATCAATACTCCAATGTAACCCTGGGAACGATCAATCACAATTTGTTCACGGCCTAAAATCTTCAGTGCTGCATTGATACCTGCTACCAGTCCCTGAGCTGCAGCTTCCTCATAACCCGAACTTCCGTTAAATTGTCCTCCACTATATAGTCCCTCTATGTTTTTAAACTCTAAGGTAGGCATAAGCTGTCTTGCATCAATGCAATCATATTCAATCGCATATGCATTTCTCACAATTTTCACATTTTCAAGCCCCGGTACGCTGCGATACATGGCATACTGTACATCTTCCGGAAGAGAACTTGACATTCCGCCTACATACATTTCATTAGTATCCAATCCTTCCGGCTCAATAAATACTTGATGTTTATTTTTATCTGCAAATTTCACCACTTTATCTTCAATAGAAGGGCAGTAGCGAGGTCCGGTTCCCTCAATCATTCCTGAAAAGAGAGGAGAGCGGTCTAAATTATTGCGAATAATCTCATGGGTTTTTTCATTTGTATAGGTTAACCAACAAGATACCTGGGGAATCTGTACATCTTCAGGATTCGTTGTAAACGAAAATGGAACTACTTTTTCATCCCCAAATTGTTCTTCCATCTTAGAAAAATCAACTGACCTTCTATCAATACGGGCAGGAGTACCTGTTTTGAATCGATACATTTTAATTCCCAGATTCTTCAAAGAATCTGTGAGATAGTTTGCAGCCTGAAGACCATTTGGTCCCGTCGCATTACTGATTTCTCCATAGATACATCTTGCTTTTAAATAGGTTCCAGTACATAAAATGACTGCCTTACATTTATAAATTGCGCCTGAATAAGTTACCACACCTGTAATTTTCCCATTTTCTGTAAGAATATCTGTAATCTCAGCCTGTTTTATTTCTAAATTATCCTGATTTTCCAAAACCTTACGCATGGTTTTCGTATAATTTGCTTTATCAGCTTGGGCACGAAGAGAATGGACTGCAGGACCTTTAGATTTATTCAGCATTTTTGACTGAATAAATGTCTTATCAATTACCTTTCCCATTTCCCCTCCAAGTGCATCTATTTCTCGCACAAGATGTCCTTTGGAACTGCCTCCGATATTTGGATTGCAAGGCATAAGCGCAATACTATCTACACTAACAGTAAAAACTATGGTTTTTAATCCCAGTCTTGCACTTGCAAGTGCAGCTTCACAGCCGGCATGTCCCGCACCAATTACCACCACATCATATTCATCATTATTTTCCCATACAGAATTTGCTGAATATTTCATTGACTAAATCTTCTCCTATCGTTTCACCGGTGATACTTCCCAATGATTCATATGCATCTAATAAATCAATAGAGTAAAAGTCCTCCGGCATATTATTTTCAATACTTACATTCACTTTAACCAAACTGTCATAAGCATCTTTCAGTGCTGTTTTATGACGAATATTGGTAATATATACTTCATCATTAAATGAAATCTCGCCATGAAAGAACATATCTTTCAATGTATCTTCCAATTCTTTGATACCACTTTCTTCTTTTGCAGAAATAGATAATATTGGTTTCTCCATATATGATTTTATCATATCTTCCGTTACAACAGTATCTAAATCTGATTTATTTAAAAGTACAACAGCCTTTTTATCTTGAATCATGTGAATAATATGAAAATCATTTTCATCTAACTCACGAGATGCATCTACCACATATATAACTAAATCTGCTTCATTTGCATATGATTTTGCTTTATCCACACCAATTTTTTCGACCACATCTTCTGTATCACGAATACCTGCTGTATCCATAATATTTAAACTAATTCCATTTAACTGAATAGCTTCTTCCAAAACATCGCGGGTTGTTCCGGCAATATCTGTTACAATAGCACGATCCTCACCAACTAACACATTGAGTAAAGAAGATTTTCCGGCATTTGGTTTACCCAGAATGACTGTTTTGATACCTTCTTTCATAATTCGCCCATTATCAGAACTTTTTATCAATACTTCTAGTTCTTCCAGTAACTTATCTACTGTCACCTTCAACTTTTCTCCATAACCATCCACACTGATATGTTCCGGATCATCCAAAGCTGTCTCTATAAATGCTGTATGATAAATGATTTCTTCACGGATTTCCTTAATCTTTCTTTGAACATTTCCTTTTAACTGGCTCACAGAACTTTTTAAAGCATACTCATTCTTAGAATTGATTACATCGATTACCGCCTCTGCCTGAGATAAATCCAAACGTCCATTTAAAAAAGCACGTTTCGTAAATTCTCCTGGCTCAGCAGGTCTTGCTCCATGCTTAATAACCGTTTCCAAAATTCTTTTTACTACATAGACTCCACCATGACAATCGATTTCTACAGTATTTTCCCCAGTAAAACTATGTGGACCCTTCATAATCATAACAAGAACTTCATCTATCGTCTCATTTCCATCTACTATATATCCATAGTGGATAGTATGGCTTTTTACTTTTGACAAATCTTTCTGATTCTTTCCAATGTAAATTTTTTTAATAATATCAAAAGCTTCGTCACCACTTATTCTAACAATTCCAATCCCAGAACTTGACATAGCAGTAGCAATAGCAGCAATGGTATCTTTTTTCATAAACAATCTCCTAATAAAAGCAGCATCTTCAAAGAAAACGCTGCTTTCTATTTTACTTTCTGTTTAATGTAACAACAACTCTTCTGTAAGGTTCTTCTCCTTCGCTATGTGTAGACACATATTTATCACTTTGAAGAGCAGAATGAATAATTCTTCTTTCATATGGATTCATTGGTTCTAAAGAAACAGATTTTTTTGTTCTTTTTACTTTGTGTGCAATATTCTTTGCTAAATTTTCCAATGTTTCTTTTCTTCTTTGACGGTAATTTTCTGTATCTAATTTAACACGAACATAACCTTCCTGCATTTTATTTGCTACACGATTTGTTAAATATTGAAGAGAGTCTAATGTTTGTCCTCTTTTTCCAATGAGGATTCCCATATTTTCTCCTTCCATATCAATGCTCAAAGCACCATCTTCATCAATAGAAGAAGTAAGAGTTACTTCCATGCCCATAGTTTTTAACACATCTACTAAAAATTTTTCACAAGCTTCTTTTGTTTCCGGTTGAACCTCTGACAATTTTTCTTCTTTTACAGGAACTTCTTCCTTCACAGGAGCCTCTTCTTTTACAGCAACATCTTCTTTAACTACAGGTTCTACCTTTTCTTCTTTTTTAGGAGCTTCTGTTTTCTTAACCTCTTTTACCGGTTTTTCAGATTTTTTCCAAGCTTTAATCACTGCCTGCTTCTTACCAATTCCTAAGAAACCTGCACTACCTTCTTCAATTACTTCATATTCAATACCTGTACTTGCAATACCTAATTGAATGCTTGCTTCCGTAATTGCATCATTTACTGTTTTTGCTGAAACTGTAATACTACTCATGTTACATCCTCCTATTTATTTCTATTATTAAAATCACTAACCATGTTTGCTTTTGAAGCTAAACTGCCTGGTTTGGCATTTGGTTTGTATGAATCTACATTATTATTAGAAACTGTTTTTCTAGTATTATCTTCAATATTTCTTGTACTTCTCTGTGCCATTTGATTTAAAGTCTTAGATTCCACTTCTTTTTTACTAGCACGTTTTTTTGCAGCTTTTTCTACATTTTCTTTTACAATATCATCAATTGATTTTTTATTTAATGACTTATTTACAACAACCTGCTGTATAGTTCTTACAACTGCACTCGTAATCCAGTAGATTCCAAGACCTGCTGGCATTGAAAAACACATTACAACAGACATAAGCGGCATGATTTTCATCATCATATTCATTTGTTGCATCATCTGATTATCTTTGTCATTCTTATTTGTACTTGCACTAGTCTTTTGCATAATTACAGCACTTAACCACTGTGAAGCACCTGCTAAAATAGGAATTAGAACTGCAATAATCATCATGCCAACTGCAGTAGCAGCAAGAGCAGATTTAAACATTGACATTGGTGTTTCAGCAATATTAATTCCTAAGAAATAATTCATTTCAGCAATATTTTCCTGTGTTGAATAAATTAAGTCGCTTAATTGCGGAAATTTATCTGCTAAAGTATCCCATGTTGATTCCTGAAATTTGTACAATACATCTACGATTGTATTTGCTTTTGTATAATCATACTTTTCAGGACTTATCATAATCTGATTAGATGTACCAATGGATTCCATAATTTTCTGGAAACCATCTGTTGCCATAATTTTTTCAACCAATGGCATATAAGCTTGTTTCAACCCGCCTACATATGCTGGTACATTTTGAACTACCGGCCATAACGCAAATAAAATAGGAAGTTGAATGATAGAACCTAAACATCCACCTGTAGGAGAAGTTCCGTACTTTTCATACACTAATTTTGTTTCTTCCTGCATCTTCATCATGGATGCCTGGTCTTTTTTGTTTGCATACTTCTTTTGAATTGCCTGTATTTCCGGATTCATAACAGACATAATTCTGGTAGTTTTCTGTTGTTTAATAGTCATTGGAAGCAGCAGTGTATAAATAATAATTGTAAATATGATAATACACAAACCAATATTGTGAATTCCAATACTATCTAAAACTTCAAAAATTCCATTCATAATGAATCCAAGAATTTTTGCGATGTTTCCTATAATGAAACCATCTCTCTGAGTTAATAAGATTCCCATTTTCTTTCCTCCAATTATTCTTAATTCTAAGGTACTGGATCATATCCACCCTTAGAAAAAGGATTACAACGTAAAATTCTCCACACTGTAAGAAGCCCCCCTTTAAGTGCACCATACTTTTCAATCGCTTCTATTCCGTATTCCGAACAAGTAGGTATATACTTACATGTAGGCGCCGTCTTCAGCCCGGATAAATATGCTCTATAAAACTTAATCAGTCCTATAAGTATTCTTTTCAAATTTTACATCTCCACTAAATCATCTATAATATTATGAAGTTTTCCCAAATGGATCAGTGCACTTTCCAAATCATGATAACTTTTTCCTTTTGCACTTGCTCTACAAACAACTACCATATCTAATCCCTTTTGGAACCTACTTTCTTGTAGTCTATAGCTTTCTCTTACTAATCGTGTAAGTCTATGTCTTATAATACTATTTCCAACTTTTTTACTTACTGAAATTCCTAATCTATTCTTATCTGAATGATTTTCTAATATATACATCACCAAATATTTATTTGCATAGGATATTCCTTTTTTATAAACAACTTGAAAATCTTTATTTTTCTTTAACGATTCAGAAAAAATCATTCTACAATCTCCATTTTTATATAGAAGAAAAGGCCACATACATGCGGCCTACGCTGACAATACTTTTCTTCCTTTTGCTCTTCTAGCTGCTAAAACTTTTCTTCCACCAGCTGTACTCATTCTTGCTCTAAATCCATGAACTTTTGATCTAGATCTCTTTTTTGGTTGGAATGTCATTTTCATTGATATCCACCTCCTTAATTATTCAACCCAATATCTCATATAATAAATAAATATAAGTATTTCTGTTTATACCACGCCTAATTATATTAAATATTTGGCTTTCCGTCAAGAAAAATATATTGATTTTATAAAGAAAGTTATCCACATTTTATCCACAAAATGTGGATAACTCGCCTTTTTTATGTGGATAACTTGTGGATATAAAAAATTTTTTTTCATTTTTTCCATATTTTACTTGGGTTTTTAGTGTGTATAAAGTTATCCACAATGATTAATCATTGCGATTTGAAAACTTTTGATGTAAAATATTATCGAGATATTGTCGTGTAATATCTGAATTGTTAGATTAGGAGTTATAAAAATGAATATAGTAACCAAAAATTGGGATTCTATTATCCACAAATTAAAAATAGAACATGGACTTTCTGATGTTTCTTTTAAAACATGGATTGCTCCTTTGGAAGTTTATGATGTAGTGGATTCAACCGTTTATATTCTTGTTCCATTGAAAGCAAGCGTAGATTATATTACTCAAAAATACTTGCTACCATTTCAAGTATGTATTGCTGAGGTAACAGAAAAAGAATTTGAAGTAAAATTTATAACCTCTGATGACTCTTTACAAATAGGTACAAAATCAAAAGATGATCATCATAGGAAGAATAAAATTCAAAATAATGTATTTGAACAGGCTAATTTAAATCCTAAATATACATTTGATACATTTGTAGTTGGGGGTAACAATAACTTTGCTCATGCTGCATCCTTAGCTGTAGCTGAATCACCAGGAGAAATCTATAACCCTCTATTTTTATATGGAGGTGTAGGACTTGGTAAAACTCACTTGATGCATTCTGTTGCTCACTTTATATTAGAAAAGGACTCAACAAAAAAAGTATTATACGTGACAAGTGAAACATTTACCAATGAACTGATTGATGCCTTAAAAAGTGGTAAGACAAGCAGTGGTAATGAATCTGCTATGAATGCTTTCCGAGAAAAATATAGAAATATTGATGTTCTTCTAATTGATGACATTCAATTTATTATAGGAAAAGAAAGTACACAAGAAGAATTTTTCCATACTTTCAATCATTTACATGCATCTGGAAAACAAATCATTATCTCAAGTGATAAACCACCAAAAGATATTGAAACTCTAGAAGCTAGACTACGTACAAGATTCGAATGGGGACTAATAGCCGATATTTCTTCACCTGATTATGAAACCAGAATGGCTATTCTTCGTAAAAAGGAAGAATTGGATGAATTGGAAAAATATCATATTCCAAACGAAGTTATGCAATACATTGCTACTAATGTAAAATCCAACATCCGAGAATTAGAAGGTTCTTTAAATAAATTGATTGCACTACATAAATTAAAAAATCAATCCATTAATATTATGTTAGCTGCAGAAGCCTTAAAGGACATTATTTCTCCAAATGAAAGCAGACAGATTACACCGGAATATATATTAGAAATTGTAGCAGAACATTTTTCAGTTACTGTATCTGATTTAAAAAGCAAAAAGAAATACTCTGAAATTGCAATTCCAAGACAGATTGCAATGTATTTATGTAGAATTATGACAGATACACCATTAAAATCCATTGGAATTATACTTGGAGGTAGAGATCACTCCACTGTAAATCATGGAATTAATAAAATTGCCGAAGAAATTAAAATGGATGAGGCTTTAGAAAACACAGTTGACATTATTAAGAAAAAAATAAACCCTGTTTAAACTGTGGATAACTATGTGGATAACTTCCAAATTTATGTGGATAAGTTGTTGATAAAATGTGGACAACTTTTTTACAAATTTTTTTTAAATATTTATCCACATTTTGTCCACATATTTTCCACATACTTTTCCACAAGTTATCCACACGGAAAAGTCTTTAATAATCAAGGGTTAAAGGGGTTTTCCACATATCCACATTCCCTAATACTAATAAGACGGATAAATATTATATATATATCTATAAAATTCGTCCGAAAGGAGTTATACACATGAAAATTATTTGTACCAAATCAAATCTTGTAAAAGGAGTTAATATTGTTTCAAAAGCAGTACCGTCTAAGACTACAATGCCTATTCTTGAATGCATTCTAATTGATGCAACAACAGACATTATTAAGTTTACAGGCAATGATATGGAACTGGGAATTGAAACAACTGTTGAAGGAGATATTCTAGAAAAAGGTGTAATTGCAATTGATGCAAAGATTTTTTCTGAGATTGTAAGAAAACTTCCAGACAATGAAGTAGTAATTGAATGTGACAATAATCTTCAAACTACAATTACTTGCGAAAAAGCAAAATTCAATATTTCTTGCAAATCAGGAGAGGATTTTTCTTATCTCCCTTTCGTAGAAAAGACAGAAACAATTACTTTGTCTCAATTTACTTTAAAAGAAATTATAAGACAAACAATATTTTCTATTGCTGATAATGACAGTAATAAGCTTATGACAGGAGAACTTTTCCAAATTCAGGATAATATGCTGAAAGTAGTTTCTTTGGATGGACATCGTATATCTATTCGTAAAACAGAGTTAAAAGATGTTTATCAATCTAGAAAAGTTGTTGTTCCTGGAAAAACGCTTATGGAAGTAAGTAAAATATTATCCGGAGAAGTAGAAAGTGAAGTAACTATTTCGTTTACAAGTAATCATATTGTTTTCGAATTTGATAATACGGTTGTTGTTTCACGTTTAATTGAGGGAGAATATTTTAGAATTGACCAAATGTTGTCCAGTGATTACGAAACGAAGGTTAAAATTAATAAAAAAGAATTTTTGAATTGTATTGATAGAGCAACACTTCTTGTAAAAGAAGGGGACAAAAAACCGATTATTATTAATATATTGGATGATGTTATGGAGCTAAAGATAAAATCTCAGATTGGTTCTATGAATGAAGAAATTATGATTTCAAAAGAAGGTAGAGATTTGTTAATCGGATTTAATCCTAAATTTTTGATTGACGCCCTTCGTGTTATCGATGAAGAAGAAGTAACTCTATATCTTATGAATCCAAAAGCTCCTTGCTTTATCAAAGACGATAATGAAAATTATATTTATCTCATTTTACCTGTTAATTTTAATGCAGGGGCTTAGAGTTTGGAGAAAAAAGTATGGAAGTTATAAAATTAAGAGATGAGTTCATTAAACTTGGACAGGCTCTGAAAGCCGCAGGTTTTGTAGAGTCCGGAGTGGAAGCAAAAGATGTAATCCAAGATGGTCTTGTGTCAGTGAATGGTGAAATTGATATAAGAAGAGGAAGAAAATTATATGACGGTGATGTTGTAATTTTTGAAGGGAAAGAAATTAAAATTGTTAGTTAAATCTTTGAAATTGAAAAATTTTAGAAATTATGACTTATTGGATTTAGAATTTGACTCAAATACAAACATTTTCTATGGAGATAATGCTCAAGGTAAAACCAATATACTGGAATCTATATATATAACCGGTACTACAAAGTCTCATCGTGGAACAAAAGATCGCGATTTGATAAAATTTGGGCAAGAAGAGGCTCACATTGAAACAATTGTAGAAAAAAGGGGAGTTCCTTTCAAGATAGATATACATCTTAAAAAAAATAGTCCAAAAGGAATTGCAATCAATAAGGTGCCCATAAAAAAAGCAAGTGAATTATTTGGAATTATCAACATTGTATTTTTTTCACCGGAAGATTTAAATATTATAAAAAATGGTCCGGCAGAAAGAAGAAGATTCATAGATTTGGAATTGGCACAGCTTGATAAAGTATATTTAAATGATTTATCAAATTATAACCGTATAGTAAATCAAAGAAATAGATTATTAAAAGACATATACGATAAAAAAGATTTAATGGCAACATTAGATATTTGGGATTTACAATTGGTTAATTATGGGAATAAAGTAATCGAAAGAAGAAAAATATTTATTGAGCAAATGAATGAAATTATAGGGAGTGTACATGAAAAACTTACAGGTGGAAAAGAAAGATTACAACTTGTTTATGAGCCTGGAGTAAAAAATGATAATTTTGAGGAGACACTTCTAAAAAATAGAGAACGTGACTTAAGAATGAAAAGTTCATCAGTTGGACCTCATCGGGATGATATTTGTTTTTTATGTGGTGATTTGGATATTCGCAAGTTTGGTTCTCAAGGACAACAGCGAACAGCAGCTTTGTCACTTAAATTAGCTGAAATAGAATTAGTGAAACAAGAAGTAAAAGACACACCAATATTATTATTGGATGATGTTTTGTCTGAATTGGATAAAAACAGACAAAATTATTTGTTAGATAGTATTAACGATGTGCAGACTCTAATCACATGTACTGGATTAGATGATTTTGTCAACAAACGTTTTTCTATTAATAAAATTTTACACGTAGAACAAGGACATGTGAAAACGTAGGAGGATTTTTATGAGTGCAGAATATGGTGCAGATCAAATTCAGATACTGGAAGGATTAGAGGCTGTAAGAAAAAGACCCGGTATGTATATTGGAAGTACATCTATTAGAGGACTTCACCATTTGGTATATGAAATTGTAGACAATTCTGTAGATGAAGCTTTGGCAGGATTTTGCGACACAATTAAAGTAACAATTCATGAAGATAATACCATCACTGTAGAAGATAATGGTCGCGGAATTCCGGTTGGAATCAATCAAAAAGCAGGACTTCCTGCAGTAGAGGTAGTATTTACTGTTCTTCATGCCGGTGGAAAATTCGGCGGTGGAGGATATAAGGTATCTGGTGGATTACATGGTGTAGGTGCATCGGTTGTAAATGCTTTATCTGAATGGCTGGAAGTAGAGATTTGTAAAGAAGGAAAAGTTCACAAACAACGCTATGAAAGAGGAAAAGTAATGTATCCTTTGAAAGTAGTAGGTGAATGTGATCCGGAAAAGACAGGAACCAAAGTTACATTTTTACCGGATAGAGAAATCTTTGAAGAAACAGTTTTTGATTATAATACTTTAAAACAACGTTTCAGAGAGATGGCATTCTTGACAAAAGGTCTTCGTATCGTGATTTGTGATGAACGTCCGGAAGAAAATATAGAAAAGGAATTCTATTACGAAGGCGGAATCAAAGAATTTGTGCAATATTTGAATAAGAGTAAGACTCCTCTGTATGAAAATATTATTTATTGCGAAGGAGAAAAAGATGGAGTTGTTGTAGAAGTTGCTATGCAACACAATGATTCTTATAATGATAACACTTATGGATTTGTAAATAATATTACGACTCCGGAAGGTGGTATGCATGTTGTAGGATTTAGAAACGCACTCACAAAAACCTTTAATGAATATGCAAGAAAAAACAAATTATTAAAAGACAGCGAACCTAATTTAAGTGGTGAAGATATTCGTGAAGGTTTGACAGCCATCATAAGTGTTAAAATATCAGATCCTCAGTTTGAAGGTCAGACAAAACAAAAATTAGGAAATAGTGAAGCTCGTGGGGCAGTTGACAGTATTGTAAGTAATCAGTTGGAGATTTTCTTAGAACAAAATCCATCTGTTGGTAAAATTACAATTGAAAAATCAGTTATGGCACAGAGAGCTAGAGAAGCAGCAAGAAAAGCCAGAGATTTAACAAGAAGAAAAGGTGCCTTAGATGGTATGTCACTTCCTGGTAAACTGGCAGACTGTTCTGATAAGGATCCTTCAAACTGTGAAATCTACATCGTAGAAGGGGACTCTGCGGGAGGTTCTGCAAAGACAGCAAGAGACAGGAAAACACAGGCTATCCTTCCTCTTCGTGGAAAAATATTAAACGTAGAAAAAGCAAGATTGGATAAAATCTATGCAAATGCGGAAATTAAAGCAATGATTACTGCATTTGGAACAGGTATTCATGATGATTTTGATATTTCAAAACTTCGTTATCACAAAATCATTATTATGACCGATGCCGATGTAGATGGTGCTCATATTAGTACATTATTATTAACATTCTTATATCGTTTTATGCCTGAATTAATTAAACAAGGTTATGTTTATTTGGCTCAGCCGCCACTTTATAAGTTGGAAAAAAATAAAAAAGTATGGTATGCATACAGCGATGAAGAATTAAATGAGATTCTTACAGAAGTAGGAAGAGATGGAAATAATAAGATTCAGCGTTACAAAGGTCTTGGTGAAATGGATGCGGAACAATTATGGGAAACAACTATGGATCCGGAACACAGAATTTTACTAAAAGTAACAATGGATGAGGATACATCTTCAGAATTAGACCTTACGTTTACTACATTAATGGGTGACCAAGTAGAACCAAGGCGTGAGTTTATCGAAGAAAATGCAAAATATGTAAAGAATCTGGATGTATAGAAAATAGGAGATTAGATGATGGAAGATAATATTTTTGATAAAGTGCAGGAGGTCGATTTGAAGAAAACGATGGAAACTTCATATATCGACTATGCAATGAGTGTTATCGCATCGCGTGCCTTGCCAGATGTACGTGATGGTTTAAAACCGGTACAAAGAAGAATCTTGTATTCCATGATTGAACTGAATAATGGACCAGATAAACCACATCGTAAATGTGCACGTATTGTCGGTGATACCATGGGTAAATATCACCCTCATGGTGACAGTTCTATCTATGGTGCTCTTGTAAACATGGCGCAAGAATGGTCTACAAGATATCCACTTGTAGACGGTCATGGAAACTTTGGTTCTGTGGATGGCGATGGTGCAGCTGCTATGCGTTATACAGAAGCAAGACTTAGCAAGATTTCCATGGAATTAACAGCTGACATCAATAAAAATACAGTTGATTTTGTTCCAAACTTTGATGAAACAGAAAAAGAACCTTCTGTTTTGCCGGCAAGATACCCTAACCTTTTGGTAAATGGTACTTCAGGTATTGCGGTTGGTATGGCTACCAATATTCCACCTCATAATTTAAGAGAAGTAATTGGTGCTGTTGTAAAAATTATCGATGATCAGATTGATGAAAATGGGGATACCACAATTGATGATATCCTAGAAATCGTGAAAGGGCCAGATTTTCCAACAGGTGCTACCATTCTTGGAACCAGAGGAATTGAAGAAGCTTATCGTACCGGCCGTGGAAAGATTAAAGTTCGTGCAGTGACAGATATCGAGCCAATGCAAAATGGAAAAAACAGAATTATTGTTACCGAACTTCCATACATGGTAAATAAGGCTCGTTTAATTGAAAAAATCGCAGAACTTGTAAAAGATAAAAAAATTGACGGTATTACAGCATTGGAAGACCAATCCAACCGTGAAGGAATGCGAATTTGTATCGAACTTCGCCGTGATGTGAATCCAAATGTAATCTTAAATCAATTATATAAACATACACAACTTCAGGATACTTTTGGAGTTATCATGCTTGCGCTTGTAAACAATGAACCAAAAGTACTCAATATTCTTGATATGTTAAAGTATTACCTCAAACATCAAGAAGAAGTTGTAACAAGAAGAACACAGTATGAGTTAAATAAAGCAGAAGAAAGAGCACATATTTTACAAGGATTGCTCATTGCTCTTGATAATATTGATGAAGTAATTAAAATCATTCGTGGTTCTAAGACAACACAGATTGCAAAGGAAGGTTTAATTGAAAGATTTTCTTTAACAGACGTACAGGCACAGGCAATTGTCGATATGAGACTTCGTGCTCTGACAGGTCTGGAAAGAGAAAAATTAGAAACAGAATATGCAGAACTCATGAAATTAATTGGTGAGTTAAAGGCTATTCTTGCTGATAGAAAACTTCTTTTAGGTGTTATTAAAGAAGAAATTCTTGTAATCTCTAACAAATACGGAGATGAAAGAAGAACACAAATTGGTTTTGATGAATTTGATATTTCGGATGAAGATTTAATTCCAAGACAAGACGTTGTAATTACAATGACAAAATTGGGATATATCAAACGAATGACGACAGATACATTTAAGAGTCAGAATCGTGGCGGTAAAGGTATCAAAGGTATGCAGACCTTAGAAGAAGATTATGTAGAAGAATTATTTATGACATCTTCTCATGATTATATTATGTTCTTTACAAATACCGGTCGTGTATATCGTATGAAAGGATACGAGATTCCGGAAGCAAGCAGAACTTCCAGAGGAACAGCAATTATTAATCTGTTGCAACTTATGCCGGGCGAGACAATTACCGCAACCATTCCGTTGGAAAAATATGAAGAAGGTAAGTACCTCTTCATGGCAACAAAAAAAGGTCTTGTGAAGAAAACACAGATTACGGAATATGCAAATGTAAGAAAAACGGGACTTGCCGCAATTACACTTCGTGAAGATGATGAATTAATCGAAGTTAAGATTACAGATGACAACAAAGATGTATTTGTGGTAACAAAATTCGGACAATGTATTCGATTTGATGAAAAAGATGTACGTGCAACCGGAAGAACATCTATGGGTGTAAGAGGTATTAATCTTGCAGACAATGATGAAGTAGTAGGAATGCAATTAGATGAACAGGGAGAATATTTACTTGTTGCATCTGAAAAAGGTATGGGAAAACGTACTCATATTAGCGAGTTCAAAGTACAGAACCGCGGTGGTAAAGGTGTGAGATGTTATAACATCACAGAAAAGACCGGAAACGTGGTTGGTGTGAAAGCTGTCAATGAAGATAATGAGATTATGATTATCAATACAGACGGCATTATCATTCGTACAGAATGTTCAAGTATCTCCGTTCAAGGTCGTATAACTTCAGGTGTGAAACTAATTAATTTACACGACAACTCAAAAGTTGCAAGTATAGCAAAAGTAAGAGAAAGTCAGGAAGATCAGGAAGAAGTTGAAACGACAGAAGGATAAAATAGAAAACATGTGGTAAATTAATTAGTTTACCACATGTTTTTTTAAACTTTTGACTCTTTATATTTCATTTATGTATTATTTATGAATTAAGCTCTCTCATAATAATTTCAGCTGTTTTTGCAACGGTTCCTTTTACCATTTCAATACAGTGAGCCTTTCTTTCAGCAGAATTTCTGTCAGGATAATTTTTTATTAGTACTCTGCAGCAGGCAGCGCCATTTGTTTCCTTAAAATAGTCATGAAGTTCTTTTGTTAATTCGAAACATTTATTAATCTTAGGGTCTCCCGGAACACGTCTTCCAAAAAAATATCCGATCATCATAGTTCCGCCGGCAAGGGCACCACAGATACATCCGCCGCCACCTAGTCCCCAAGGAAAACCGGAACTCATTGCGATTGCATCATCAGATAATTCAATTTCGAAATGTTTGCGAATTGCATAAATAACAGATTCAGAGCAAGCAAAGCCTTGCGTAAAGATTTCCACTGCATCTTTCTGAAGCTCTTCTATGTTGACTTTTTTTACCATAATAAACGCCTTCTTTCTATAAAACATATAATTAGGATAAATTAATTATAATCTTTTTAGAAACAAAAAACAACAAACAAGCAGAAGTGTTTATTTTTTTTAGAAATTATACTATAATAAGTTACGTATTATAAATATGTATTGTGAAATGAGGTGTATATATGGAAAGAATAATCATGATGGTAATCAGAAATATACTGAGAGTTCCATCTATGTTGATAAAGTTATGTTATCACGCAGCACATGAGGATAAATACACAGATAAACAGCACAATGAGTTATTTAAATATATAGTAAAGAGAGCTAATATAGGTGGAAATGTTAAGATTAAATCTTACGGGCAAGAAAACATTCCCCAAAAAGAAGGATTTATGTTCTTTCCTAACCACCAAGGAATGTATGATGTACTGGCTATTATAGATAGTTGTCCGAATCCTATTTCGGTTGTTTATAAGATAGAACTCAAAGATATTCCATTTATAAAACAGATAGCGAAGTGTATGAAAGCTTTCTTTATAGATAGAGAAGATGTAAGACAATCCATGAAAGTAATCATGGCTGTTTCCAAGGAAATCGAAAAAGGAAGAAACTATATTATTTTTCCAGAGGGAACCAGATCAAAGAATGGAAATAAGTTAGGAGAATTTAAGGGAGGAAGTTTTAAGGCAGCAACAAAAGTGAAATGCCCAATTGTTCCAGTTGCGCTCATAGATTCTTTTAAACCCTTCGATTCACATTCTTTAAAACCAGTGGAAGTTCAAGTACATTATCTAAAGCCACTATATTATGATGAATATAAAGACATGAAGACAACAGAGATTGCACAGGAAGTACAAAAGCGAATTGAAAAAGTAATAGAGGAGTATAAAAAGGACTAGCATATGGTCCTTTTTATATTGTAATAGACAAGCAAAAAAATATAAAAAAACAGGTTGACAACTAAAAAAACGTTTAGTATAATAACTCTTGCACTGCAAAAGAACAGTGTGAAATATCATATGTAAAAGAAGTTCGGAGAAATACTCAAGAGGCCGAAGAGGCGCCCCTGCTAAGGGTGTAGGTCGGGCAACCGGCGCGAGGGTTCAAATCCCTCTTTCTCCGCTTTTTAAAAAAACAAAAACTTTTTAAAAAAGTTGTTGACAAGTGAAAAGACATCTGATATTCTTAGGAAGTTGTCGCGAGACAACAGAGAACATTGATAATTAAACAATAGATGACAATAAAACGAATTCCTGAAGATTTCTTTAAGAGATTAATTCAAGAACAGACATTTATGTCGAACCTTAATAACAGTAAAAAAGGAAAGAATTGCTA
>JAZQBW010000040.1:0-2536 GCA_045545895.1 Faecalimonas sp. | reverse complement strand
CATGGTTTATCGCGGAGCAAATGTTGACAGTATTACGGAGAATGGGAAAAAGGCTTTTTTGGAAACCTATGGCATCAAAACAGACCTTGATTTGCGGGGTACCTTGGACTTATCGCCTCTTGGAGGTAGTGTGAATTTTGTGAATGTAAGTGCGCCTCATTATGCTCATAAAAATGCTGAACATGCCATTTTTAGAAAGCAGTATCAAGAAGCATTAGTGACGTCCATTAGGACTTTTGCAGATAAGGACAATTATCCTATCTATATGCACTGTCAAATTGGTAGAGATAGAACAGGAACGTTGTCCTTTTTAATTAATGCACTACTTGGAGTGGGGGAAATGGACTTACAACTGGATTATGAACTTTCCTTTATGTCACAATCCGGGTGCCATGATTTTAAAGATGGAATTTCTACAAGTACTTTTCTGGACAATCATTATGCGAGCCTATATCATTATATTGATCGTTATAAAGAGAGCGGAACATTGGCTGAGAAGACAGAGCAGTTTATGCTGGATATAGGAATTACGTCAGAGGAGATTGCATCGATTAAAGCGATTATGTTGGAGGATGTTGAATCCTAAAACGGCATGAATAAAAAAACACTTGAAAGGATGAGAAAATTGTTTAAAATAAAGAAAAGACTTTTTTCACTCTTTCTGATTGCTGCAATCATTTGCAGTATAACTGCCTGTGGTAGCTTGAATATGTCGGAAGGGGATGATATACAAAAGAATGATGGACCCGTGGAGATTGGAGTATATCACATGTACGATTTAGATACCTATATGCGACCTATCTGGAAGGATAGAGTAGTTCATAACGAAACAGTGATGTTTGTGGGAAAGGACGATAAAGCCCAGCTTTTATATGAGGCTGACGAGATTATTTCTCTCCGTTCTTATGACTTGAAAACTGAATATAAAAAAGGTGTGGATTACGACTATGTGGACGGCAACTTAGTTCTTTTGCCGGGAAGTAGCATTCCATGCATCAGCGAAGAGGAGTATTATACAAATGATAATACATATTCCATGCTGCAGACCAAGGGGAATGAAGGAACAGGCACAAGCTACACCTACTGGGGTGAAGGCGACACCATGACGAAGTGGCAGGTTGCAGTGACCTATCAACATAGTCAGTTTTGGAAGGGTTATGAACCGGAGACCTTCGCAGACAGATATGAAGATTTAGCGCAAAAATTACAAAATGGCGAGGATGTAGTTTTTGTGTTTTATGGCGACAGTATTACTTTTGGTGCAAATGCATCCTTTATGATTGGTGCGGAGCCTTATATGCCAACTTGGTCTCAGTTATTTACACAGTACATTGCCAAACAGTATGGCTATACAGTGAAGTATGTTCAGGATGAATTTACGGAAGCGCCGGTGCCGGAAGAGGATACTGTCTTTGGAACTAACGGAACCATTACCTATTATAATCCGTCTGTAGGCGGCTGGACAGTGGAACAGGGCTATCAGAACGCGGAGGAACGTGTGAATGCTTTTGTGAGTCAATATGGCTGTGATTTGTTCACCGTAGCGTTTGGTATGAATAACCCTTCGTTGGCATCTTCTAAGTTTGTGCAGTATACAGAAGGAATCATAAAGCGAGTACAGGAGCATGCACCAGAAATGAACGTGGCCTTGGTTTCTACCATGGTACCAAACCCGGATGCTACCAATGGCTGGTACGGTAATCAGGAGATGTTTGAAGCTGAGATGCGTACCTTGGCAGATGAGCTAAACGAAAAAGGTATGGGGTGTGCGGTTGTGCCTATGACCAGTATGAGTAAGGCTGTTTTGGAGACAAAGAGATTCCGGGATGTGACGGGGAATAATATCAATCATCCTAATGACTTTATGGGAAGAGTGTATGCACAGGTGATGGCGGAGACCGTGTTTGGGTATAATGAGTAAACTTATAGTAAATTTCCACAAAAATGGGCTTTTCAAAAAGGCCCATTTTTTACGGGGCTTTTTGCGAATTGTGGTAGTATTCCGGATACAACTATGCTATACTACTTAAAAGCATTAATATTTCTAATATCTAATAAATAATCACATCGATTATCTCGCCGTTTGGCAACAATGAAATCTCAATGCTTAATACCCAATAAACAAAAGCAGAGAGATTATTTGGGAAAGGGCTTCCAACAGAAAGAAGCAGTTACATATGTTGTGAATGAATGCATTGAAAAAGGAATTTTGAAGGATGTTTTGGAAAAACACCGAGCGGAGGTGGTGGATATGTTTTTGACAACGTTTGATAAGAAGATGTATGAAGAAGCGATAAGAGAAGAGGGACGCGATGAAGTCAGAGAGAAATATGCGGAACTATCCAAAGACCACGCAGAACTATCCAAAGACCACGCAGAACTATCCAAAGACCACGCGGAACTATCCAAAGACCATGCGGAATTAATCAAACAACTTGATGCAGAGCGCAAGAAAAATGCTGAACTAGAAGCATTACTAAAAAAGAAAAATTAGAGGCTGACAATCATGAAACGACACACATTTGCAATGAGAATA
>JAZQBW010000039.1:0-9268 GCA_045545895.1 Faecalimonas sp. | reverse complement strand
GCTTGTGCCTTACTCAGATACATTTCTTGGTATGCGCGGATCGTCATTTTTTATACCTCCTCTCATGATATCTTGAATATACAAACCATCACTTTCTTCTTCTAACATTTCTAAATAGAGTTGATTTGCTTCGTCATCCCTGGCTTTACGTAAAACGTAAAAGATGTCCTTTTCCGCAACATCAAACCCTTCGTATTTCAATTTTGAAAAAGCATACTGCGATTTAATAACTATTTGCTCCCCAAGTTTTCCAAGTTGCATAGCGCGGGCTAATTGTTCCACAGAAATACCATTGTTTAAAAAAGACTCCGCATAATCAAAATAAGAATCGTCCGCACGGTATCCGGTAACAATATCATATGCGTTTACATTGACACTAAAATTATCAATCAAATAACGCTTCGCTCGTCTCGCCACTGGTGTTTTGATAGAGAATAATCGATGCTCTACCAAAACAGCAATCCAATTTAGAATTGTGTAATTAGGGCTATTTAAATTTAGGATGTTCAAATATTCCGTATCTATTGTATAACGATTGGAAAACCCATTTCTGAGAGATGAAACAGCCCATTCTTTTGCCAAATGGTCACTCTGAGTACAATAAAATCCCAGCCCAAAGTCATTATTTCTCTTCCCTTTTCCAAAAGTAGGTACTTCTACAATTTGTTCCGAACCATGATATATTGTAATCAGCTTATCCATTTCCATGCCCTCCTATTCATATTTAATTGCGATATATCACCATGGTGATATAAACTCGGTCTTTGATTTTATTGTATCACCATAGTGATATTTTTTCAATTCTTTTTTGCAAAAAATAAGTGAGATACCTTTCAGCATCTCACTTACTATTCTAATCCTATCTCGTTAACAACATCATAATCTCATTACTTCTGTTAATAAATGCTGTCATCTCTTCCGGATTCAGCGGCTTATTACCAAGCAACGCCAAATCATACATCTGCTTGCAGAACAGCGCTGTATGTTCTCCTTCTTTGTTGTTCAATACATATTGTACCAACGGATGATTTGCATTTAACACCAAGGTGGCATCAGAACCGAACATACCCGGGTCCATACCCATCATGCCATACATCTTCATCATTTCCTGCATACGACGTGATTCTTCGGAAAGTGTCATCATAGATGCAACGCTTTCATTTTTGAGTTTTTCCACTTTCACATCTAACTTGTCATTTTCCAGAGCTTTGCGGAAAATCTCTGTCAATGTCTCGGTATTTGCTTTGAAAGTTTCTTCCTCATCTGCCGCAACGTCCTGCTTAAATGTATCTGTCAAATCCGCATCAATGCGTTGGAACTTCACGTTTTCGTTGCGTTGTTCTAACTGAGTAATAAATGGTGAGTCGATGTTGTGTGTTAAGATAACTGCATCCATTCCTTCAGCTTTGAACATATTGATGTATTGACTTTGTTGCTGCTCGTCAGTTACATAGTAAATTGTAACTTGCTCTTTCTTCTCGTCAGCATTAGCATCCCCTGCTTCAATGGTTTCACCTTCTGCTGTTTCCACCTCTATCTTTGCTTCTTCCGCCGGCTTATTGTTTTCAATACATTCTTTCAGGGTCAAATACTTGTGGTCAAGATTCTTGAACAACATGTAGTCACTCATCTTGTCGCAGAACTTAGTATCTTTGAGACATCCAAACTTAATAAATGGGCTGATATCATCCCAATATTTCTCATAAGATTCCTTATCTGTCTTGCACATTCCTGTAAGCTTGTCTGCCACTTTTTTAGAAATGTACTCAGAAATCTTATTTACAAATCCATCATTCTGAAGTGCACTACGAGATACGTTAAGCGGCAAGTCTGGACAATCAATCACCCCTTTGAGTACCATCAAGAATTCTGGAATTACTTCTTTAATATTATCTGCGATAAACACTTGGTTGTTATATAATTTAATCTTGCCTTCCACAGAATCGTACTCTGTATTAATCTTAGGGAAGTACAAAATACCTTTTAAGTTAAACGGATAATCCATATTCAAATGAATCCAGAATAATGGTTCCTTATAATCCATGAACACTTTGCGGTAGAATGCAACGTAATCGTCTTTCTCACATTCATTTGGATGCTTTGTCCAAAGTGGAGCTGTATCATTGAGCGCTACAGGACGTTTGTTAATTTTGACTTTATCCTTTGCTGGTGATACTTCCACCATTTCCTTTGTGCCGTCTTCATTTTCTTTTTCTTCCATTTTTGCTTCTTCATGAATACGTTCTACGATCACGTCATCTTCTTTTAAGTCAGCTTCGTCGATTGTTTCGTATTCCTGCTCCGCATTTTCTTTGGAAAGATAAATTGCAACAGGCATAAATGAACAATATTTTTCAATCACTTCTCTCACACGATATTCGTTTGAGAATTCCACACTGTCTTCCGCCAGGAACAATGTAATCTCTGTTCCCACGGTCTGCTTGTTGCCTTCTTCCATATCGTATTCTGTGCCGCCATCGCATGTCCAATGAACTGGTTTTGCACCTTCACGATAGGACAAAGTATCGATATGAACTTCCTCTGCCACCATAAATGCAGAGTAAAAGCCAAGTCCGAAATGACCAATCATTTCATCTTCCGTTGTCTTGTCCTTATATTTTTCAAGGAATTCTGTGGCACCGGAAAACGCAATCTGCGTAATGTATTCTTCTACTTCCTCCGCTGTCATACCAAGACCATTGTCAATAAACTTCAAAGTCTTTTCTTCTGGATTCACTATGATTTGGATATTTGCTTTGTATCCATCTGGAAGCTGATATTCTCCCATCATATCTAATTTCTTTAATTTTGTAATGGCATCGCATCCGTTTGAAACTAATTCACGAACAAAAATGTCATGATCTGAATATACCCATTTTTTAATAATTGGGAAAATATTTTCACTGCTGATGGAAAGATTTCCATGTTTTTTTGACATAAATAACATCTCCTTTTTTCATAACTACAAAGTATATTAATACTTGGTTTTTGAAAAGTCAATAGTTTTAGCACTCATTTTGTCAGAGTGCTAATAATTTAATATTTTGTTTATATTTTCACCTTGACAACAAGATGTATCTTCTATAAAATGAATTCCACTTACATTGGCTAGCATTCTATTAGTCAATTACTTTACACTTCAACAATCATATTTAACAATCAAAAAGGAGAGACAAATCTATGATTTACGACAAAATCTTAAAAGAAAAACAACGAGTCGAAACACAAATTGAAACCCTACAAACAAAATTGAAGGATTTTCCTGAAGGGAAGTTGGTCTGTACTAAAAACGGGAAATATAACAAGTGGTACTGTTCTACCGACTCATCTTATACATATATTCCCAAAAAGGAGTATGAACTAGCAGAAAAACTAGCGCACAAAACATATTTATTACTTCAACTCAAAACCTTACTAAATGAGAAAATGGCAATAGACTCATATCTCAAGCATTATCAACCTGATACCCCACGGAAAGAGCAAGATTTTATCACCTCGCCCGAATATAAAGATTTTCTTTCTTCCTATTTTACACCCCTTTCTCAAGAACTTGTTAATTGGATGAATGCCCCTTATGAAACGAACAAAATATGTACTGAAAATGTAATAAACAAAACGCCTTCTGGACACTGTGTACGTTCAAAATCAGAAGCTATGATTGATATGTGCTTGTATAAAAATAATATTGCTTTTCGATATGAATGTCTTTTGCAATTAGATAAACATTCTTTATTTCCAGACTTTACAATTCGTCATCCTAAAACCGGAAAAGTGTACTATTGGGAGCATTTTGGTCTAATGGATGACACTACTTATGCACAAAAAACATATTCTAAACTTGCAATTTATACTTCTCATGGTATCATTCCCTCAATCAATTTAATCACTACCTACGAGACCAAAGATCACCCATTGTCTGCCGATATGATTGAAAAAATCGTGAACTATTATTTTCTTGAAAATTAATCTCCTTTTCATGCAACCTTTTGGCGAAATTAGCTATGCTTGTTTTCTTTCGCCCATTACTTGGGCGAAATTCTTCATCACGCCTCCCCTCGCCCATTACTTGGGCGAAATTCTCCATCACTCCTCTTCCTCGCCCATTACTTGGGCGAAATCCTCCATCACTCCTCTTTCTCGCCCATTACTTGGGCGAAATTCTCCATCACTCCTCTTTCTCGCCCAATGCCTGGGCGAGATCCACTAGAAAGCTACATACACACCAAAAAACTTACCAAACTCCCTCCATCCTCCCACAAAAAACGACAAAAAAGCCAACCACATCTCGTGGCCGGCCATTCAGCATAACAAACCTTATTTCATTTCCTTCATTGTTGGATAAGAAGCAATCGCTCCACTGCGTTGCACACTATATCCACAGAACTTGTTTGAAAACTTCAAAAATTCTTCCATTTGTTCTGCTGGCACATCTGAAAGATTCTCAGCATTGATTCCATTCTGGAACAACTGATATAAGAAGGAACCGATAAATCCATCTCCTGCTCCTGTTGTATCTACAGCTTTTACTTTTTCACATGGTGCAAAAGCGTTTGCTTTCTTTGTATAACACTCAGCCCCATCAGAACCTTTTGTATAGATAACCATCTTTACATTTCCAACAAAAAGCCCTGGCAAAGCATCCTGAATCTCTGTCTTTCCTGTTAAGAATTCTAATTCTTCATCCGAAATTTTTAAAATGTGTGCATATGGAATAAACTCATGTACTGTATCGTAAAGTGCCTGCTCGCTATTCCAAAGTGGTTTACGAAGGTTTGGATCGAAACTAATTAGTAACCCATTCCTTTCTGCATATGTAATTGCTTGCTTGTGTGCTTCCTTCATTGGGAAATCACCAAGTGATACGGAACAGAAATGAAGTGCATATTCTCCCTTAAACCACTCTTCTTTTACATCCTCTGCACCAAAAAGCATGTCTGCGCTTGGTCTACGATAAAAAGAAAATTCTCGGTTTCCATCATCCTTTAATGCGACAAAAGCAAGTGCTGTGTTAGCCACACTTGTACGCTTCACATACTCTTTTCCAATGCCAAATGATTCAAATTCAGACACAATTTTGTCTCCAAATGGATCGTCTCCCAATTGTGTAATCATCTCTGCTTCTCCGCCAAGCTTCACGAATGCACCACATACATTTGCCGGTGCTCCCCCAACGATTGGCTGGAATTTTTGTACTTCTGCGATTCCTGCATTCACCTGCTCCGGAATCATGTCAATCAGTGCTTCTCCAATTGATAATAATTTGTTCATAACTTTTCTCTCTCCTTTTTATTCCACACTCTTCAAAGATTCTACCATGTCAATCTTCTTGAGTTTAAAATACATAATCCAATTTACAAATGCCGAAAAACCAATGGTAAATATTGCCCCATATAAATAGCTAATTGGAAAAATCTCCCTTCCAAACATCGCAATATCCACCTCAACTGTAGTAATCGTAAATAAATGCAAAACCTTTCCGACTCCACACCCTACAATGGTACCAAGCAATGTAAGTAAAATATTTTCTCGATACACATAAGTTGCAACTTCCCCGTCATAGAAACCAAGCACCTTAAGGGTGGCCAGTTCTCTTCGGCGTTCTGTGATATTAATATTATTCAAGTTATATAATACAACAAATGAAAGCATTCCTGCAACCACAATTAATACAATCATAACCTTATCTAATGCAAATAACATATCATTGAGCTGACCGCTTAAGCTATCTGTATATTGTACATTCAAAATATGGTCATAGGTAAGAATCTTCTCACCGATATTCTGCAAATCTTCAAATGCCAGTTCCTCATCTGCTTTGATTAAAATGTTATTGTAAAATGGTGCTTCTCCGTATAACTCTTCATAAAGCGATGAAGTAAGATAAACATAGTGACCTGCATAGTTTTCACAAATCGAAGTAACTTTCACTTTCTTTTCATTCCGTCCTTCTTCAGTGAGTAATATATTGTCCCCCACCTTCACGCCCAACATATCAGCTGCTTTTTCTGTCAAAATGACACCTTCATCAGAAAGCGCATATCTTTCCTCCGATATACGATCGCGGAATACAAAAAACTTTTCTACCTGCTTCAAGTCATCAATCACTGTTAAATAGGTATCCACTTTGTTGTCCTCGTTCTCTGTTGCAATACTTGACATATGAACGTTCATATGTGCCGAAATATTCACATTGCGCTTCAGATACTCTTCTAATTCAAGTCTCGTCGACTCTTCAATATCTTCGCCCACGAAGACACTGCTATCATAGAGTTGTAATTCCCCATATTGATAAGTTGCAATGCTTGTAATCGAATCTCGAAGCCCGAAGCCTACCATTAGAAGTCCCATGCATCCCCCGATACCAAACAGCGTCATAAAGAAACGCTTCTTATATCGGAACAGATTACGCAAAGACGATTTCCACGTAAAATTAAGGTGCTTCCATAAATATGGAATTCTTTCAATCAATGTTTGTTTCCCAATCTTTGGTGCCTCTGGACGCATCAGAATTGCTGGCTGTGCTACTAATTCTTTGTAGCACGAAAATATGGTCGCCGCGCCGGTACAAAGTACCGCAATCAATGTCGCTACTATTCCATAACCCCAATGATATGGCAAAATAACATGCGGAATATGAATATAAATAATCTTATACGCGACGACTATGACATATGGAAAAATCTTTTCTCCCAAAAGTACACCCAAAATGCTTCCACCAATGGTTGCAACCAAAGCATAATTCAAATACTTTCTTATAATAGAACCATTACTATAACCTAACGCCTTCAATGTTCCAATCTGAACACGTTGCTCTTCTACCATTCTGGTCATGGTAGTAAGACTAATGAGCGCCGCAACCAAGAAAAAGATACTTGGAAACACTATGGAAAGTGCTGCAATACGTGCTGCATTGTCCCCGTATCCTGTATATTCAGGAATTGAACTACGATCAAACACATACCAGACAGGGAGTTCGATTTCCGAAACTTCTTCCTCTGCCTCATCAATTTCTGCTTCTCCGTCTGCAATCTGAGTTTCCATCTCCTGCTTTGCATCGCTAAGATCAGATTTTCCGGACTCCAACTCTGCTTCCCCTATCAAAAGTTCTCGCTCGGCTTTTTTAAGCTCCGCTTCTTTTTCTGCCAAAAGGGCCTCTGAATCAAGAATTTTCTGTTCACCTGCCGCAAACTCTTTCTCTGCTTCGACTTCCAAATTTGCTATCTCTTCTTCCAGGCTCGATAGTGCATTTCGCATCGGCGTGATGGCTTCTTCGGCTGCTTCTTTTGCTTCTCCTTCCAAACGAGAAATTCGTTCCTCCGCATCGGCTATCTGCACTTCCAGTTCTTCTTTTTCAACTGCCAAACGTGCCAGAGCCTCTGCATACATCTTTTTCGTGGACTCTAATTCTTCTTTTCCGGATTCTAATTGTGCTTTGGCACTGTCTATCTGCGCCTTCCCACTCTCAATCTGAACCTTTCCAAGTTTGATATCCAGTTCCGCTTCTTTTAGTTTCTCTTCGTTCTCCAAAATCTCCGCTTCTGCTTCTGTCTTCTTTGAATGAAGTTCATTTCGTGCATCATCAATCTGAAGCATTGCTTCCTGTGCCAAATCATCTCTACGCACTTCGCATCGTACATTTTGAATCAGTTCGATTTGCTGAGTAGCTTCATCAATAAGCGTATCGTATTCCTCCGTAAATGAGAGAACGTCCTCTGCCCCATCAACCATTGCATAGATTTCGGTATACACATCCAATTCGAAGGCCTCAGGCATTACAACCATAAATCCGCCTACAGAACCATTTCCTATAGTACTGCTACCTCTGTCTAAAGAAAAATAAAGGGGGCTGTTTCCAGTTCCCACAATCTTAAATTCTGTTCTTTTCAAAGTATCGGTAAGCGCAGCATCTGTTCCGGATTCTACAACAATCCTATCTCCGATTTTATAATCAGTTGACTCCAAGAAGTCCTGGTCTACAAGACATTCTTCCGCCGTTTTTGGAAGTCTTCCCTTCTCAATTGTTACCAGATTCATATCTTCCGTATGAGACATGACATGAACAACCTTCATGTCATCTCCCGCATCACAAAGAACATCCACGCTATATGCCCCTTGTGCACTTTCCATTGCCGGAAGTCTTCCTATGACGTCTACATCTTCCTGCGTAAGTCCATATGTACTTACAATCTTGATATCCATCAATTTGTTTTCATCCACATACGCATCCCCGGAAAGTATCATATCCGGCTGTGTTGCGCGAATTCCAACAAACAAAGAAACTCCCAAAGCCACAATAAAAAAGATAGAAAGAAAGCGTCCCATACTCTTTCGGATTTCCATAAAGAAATCCTTTCTAAGCGCATTTTTCTTCATCACTCCACCTACCATTCTATCGTTTCCACCGGTACTGGATTCTCATTTTCCACAATCTTATGTACCTTGCCATTTTTAATATGAATCACTCGGTCCGCCATTGGTGCAATTGCGGAATTATGGGTAATCAGAATCACCGTCATTCCTTGCTTTCTGCAGGTATCTTGAAGTAATTTCAAAATTGCTTTTCCCGTGTTATAATCCAACGCTCCTGTAGGCTCATCGCACAATAATAACTTCGGATTCTTCGCCAACGCTCTTGCAATAGACACTCGTTGTTGCTCCCCGCCGGATAATTGTGCCGGGAAATTATTTACACGGTCGCCAAGCCCCACTTCCTCCAAAACAGTCTTCGCATCCAAAGGCTCCTTGCAAATCTGAAGTGCCAGCTCCACATTTTCCAATGCGGTTAAGTTTGGAATCAGGTTGTAGAATTGAAATACGAAACCAATATCATCTCGTCTATACGCAGTTAAATTCTTAGGACTGTATTTTACAATATTTTCACCGTCCACAATTACCCTGCCACTGGTAGCTGTGTCCATTCCGCCCAAGATATTAAGCACTGTAGTTTTTCCTGCCCCACTGGCACCGACTACAACTGCGAACTCACCTTTTACTACTGAAAAATCAATCCCATCGGCTGCTGCAATCTCTACTTCGCCCATCTTATATATTTTTCGCACATCACGTAATTCTACATATTTGTCCATGCACTCCACTCCGTTCTAACTCTATTACAACTATTTTTTATTTATTGTACCATATGACATAAAACCATGATACAATACTTTTATTAAAATATTATAAAAAGGAGACCTTATTATGGATGGCTTAAGAGTGATTCCTGTATCAAACATGGAATTAGTATATTCAGTAACTGCAGTTGCTGACG
>JAZQBW010000038.1:0-27484 GCA_045545895.1 Faecalimonas sp. | reverse complement strand
TTCTTCTTTATTTACATTGGAAAATGCAAAGCCCACTTTGATTTTCACATCTGTTTCTGTAAGTGCTCCTGCATCTTTTGCCATAATTGCCCCTAATTCAGTAGCAGCACTACTTGGATTAAAATAATGCACATACATATTGCCACTGGCTGTTGGTGCAAGTCGGATTCCCTGTTTTTCTCCTCCGATAAACGCAAGATTCAATCCTGCATTTTTAGAAAAGTTGTAGTATCCTTCGATTGCTACGTTATTAAGGTCTCCTTCTGAAACACTCTTAGACATCTGGTCATTACAAATTGTTACTGTTTTGTCATATCCCAAATCTGTGAATGTTAAAACCCTATAATCTGCCTTGTCCGTACCACTTGTCTGGGCAAAGGTTTGCAACCCGATTGCGCTGATAAACAATACAACTGCACAAAGAACTGACAAGATTTTCGTTAAGCGCGTATGTTTTGCCATAGTCCTTCTCCTTTCTCTAAATTTCTTACTCTACAATTACTAATGCCGCACCACCCGATACTAACTCTAATGCACATGAAGTATCAGTAGTTGTTATTGCACTTGCTAATTGCTTTGAAACTACTTGAAATGTTTGTTTCTTATCGCTATTAAAATTCAAAGTCACTGTACTGGAAATTCCAGTAGTGCTTGTCCCTGCAGTATCATAATTTACCACGTAATATGCAGTTTTTCCCTGATAATCAAAGACACCTACAATTGCTCCAGTATCCGCTGTAACAGCCTCTAAATCACCATATGATGATAAGGTAATTCCCGTTTTATCCCGTGCGGTAGTTCCTACCGCCAAGACAGCCTTACTTGTCGCATATAACAGCACTTCATCTACTTCTCTGATTTGCTCATTTGCTGCTTGCGCATAGCTATACCACTGTGTAGGCTCTCCGTTGGCACCAATCAACCCGTTTCTCGTATAGTCCATACTATCATCCGTACTATCGTCTGTAGCGAAATAATGAGGCTGAATCAATGGGAAGTACGTAATTCCCTTTGCTCCATATGCCAGGGCAGTGTTTACATTCCACAACAACTGTTGTTTTGTCGGTGTGTTAATCTCTTTGTATGGTAACGCTGAACCATCACCGTTATTATTCCAATATGTGCCCGCCTGAACATAACTCCAAAACGGAATGTTATACTTCATAGATTTTTCTCTCATCACAGAAAGATTGGTAAAGTATCCTTCGACTGTCGCATATGTATCCTTTACAATGTTTTTTTCATCAAACACATAATAATCCCAACTGAGTACCTTAGGATTACAAGCCGAAATATATTGTTCCAAATACGCATCATAATCTGTAGCAAGATCTTCCGTTTCCAATGCACAAGCCTGATTCATCGGATGCAAATTAATATATCCACTGATATTGCTATAACTATTCAAATGAGCTGTTTGTGTGGAATAGCCAGCTAAATTGATCGTATTTTTGCTTCTTCCATACAACTCTAGGATGTCTGGTTCATCAACCATAAATAAGCCTTTAAAAGACGAATACTCCGCATATTCAGCCAGAGTTCCTTGATTTCCAACACCAATTCTTGCATCACTTACATAAACGCCAATTCCCTTTTCTTCAGCCAATGCAAGCCCATCGAAGATATCTTTTTTCTCTTCTTCAGATGTTAGGTAGTTATTCTGCGTACGATTAATGAGGTTGATTCCTAGCGCTTGAATCTTGGAATAAATATCGTCTGTTAAATAATCATACATAATATTTCCTTCGTTATCTCTAACTCTGTATGGACCAAAATATCCTGCAATCGGCATCACATCTTTTTCATATGTAAGATAAGAATCCTTCGCTCCAGTAATTACGTTTTCACCAATGAGATGGTTACAGACACTATCATAATCTGCATCATCTACAATGCCATCCCTGTCAACATCAGCTCCTTCAACGCCTGCTTCCGTTTCTAGTTGGGCATCGCATAAGGCTTTTTTTGCCGCCACTAAATCTCTCGCATCCAATATGCCGTCCGGATGTGCATCGCCGGAGGAATATAAGACAATCTTTTTCACATACTCGCCTTCTCCAATCACACGGACATCATAATCCCCAGGCGAATTAAGAATCCGACCATTCGTGGTTGACTCATTATTTAACAGAATATCTCCCTTTCCAACCAACAGATATCCATATCCATCAGCGACACTCGTGTTTGCAAGATTGTAGTACTCTACATCTACCTCTTCCTGCTCCACTCCTGTGGATACAGAACCTACTGTCATTGGCGTATAATGAGAAGAAACCACCATATATGGTCCTAGTTTTCCTGCCGCACCTTCGATGATATCATTATAAAACTCTACTCCATCAATGCTGAATATCAACCGAACATCTTGTTTGTCATTCACATATACAAAGAGTATTTTTATTTCTACTGCAGTTTCTAATGGATTGACCGTCAATTGATAGGTTGGAACATGTTTTAACACTTCGCCTTTGTCTTGATCATCCAAATAATTTCTCAAATAGATACCGTAATTTGAATACATTACTCCAATACCCTTCCAAGGGGTACTACTCGTCAATCCACCAATGCGAACACTTTCATGGTGTGGGTTGCTTCCATCATGTCCAAAGATCACTTTTCCGGAAAATTCTACACAATTCAAATTTTCAAAGTCTAACAACGCACCTTTTTTATATAACCAACTTCCTTTTCCGTTATAGGTGCCATCTTTGATGCCATAATCGCTGAATGTAACTTTCTGTATCTCCTTGCCATCTGTTGCAATATCTTTAATTGTCAGAGGCGCTGTGGCATCGCTTGACACAATTCGAACTGTCTGCATAAACGCATCCAATGATACATTTGTTAAGTAATGTGTGGATGTATATGTATCTGAAATTGTAATCACAAATTTTACAGTCCCGGTATTTGCAGTTTCATCTACTGCGGAAAAAGAAAATCCCATATTCATCTTTATGTCATTTCCTGTAAGGATAAGATCCTCACTTGCCATAACTGTATCCACTGTAATCCACTCTTTAGCTTCATCATCTCTTTGATGAATTGTAATATTTCCATTTTGAGTAGAGGCAATACGAATTCCTCTTCTTAAATCTCCGATCAAGACAAGATTTGCACCCTCCACCGCGGAGAAACTGTAATAACCTTCTAGCATTACTCTATCTAATGTCTGACCTTCTAGTGTTTTATATGCTTCGCTATTAGTAACAGTTGTGCACAAATCATATCCTAAACCAGTAAATGAAAGCTTATCATACTCTACATCTGATACCACCGCCTTCACCTTTAATTGTTGATCAATCAACGTTTTTATCGTAATCGTTTGATGAAACAAGGAAAGATTCGCACCTGCTATCGTAAACTCACGTTTGATGGTATCCTCAAACAGCATCGTCACCTTTACATCCCCTGTAGTTCCATCCTCACTGACATTTAAAAATTCGAATCCAGTCTTAATTTTTACATCTGTTCCTGTAAGCGTAATTCCCAAGTCCGTAGGCGTAAAGGTTGCCAGATCCCTCATAGAATCAGTCGATGAAAACCTATATCGTGCAATTATATTTCCGTTTGTAGCAGACTCTATTCTCAGTCCGTACTCATCCGCTCCCATATACACAAATTGCGCTGTATTGTGAGCATAAAAATTGTAATAGCCTTCAATCGCCACTTGGTGCAGTGTACTTCCTTCGATGCTCTTCGAGATTTTCTCGCTAACCTTCGAAACTGTAATCTCTTCCTCAAAACCAAAATCGGTAAAGGTTTTTACTGTATAACCTTCCATTGGCGGTTTAACAATAGATGTAATGGTTAATGGAGAGGATGTTGAACCAGACACAATTCTCACCGTCTTGACAAATGATGCTAATGATACATTGGTTACATGATATTCTCTCTGATAGAAATCCGAAATTCGAACGATAACCTTTACGTTTCCTGTGTTTGTTGATGTATTCACATTTGAGAACATAAAGCCTACCTTAATCTTCACATCTATCCCTGTCAATGTTCCGGCTGCTGACGCATAGATTGCTCCTAATTCAGTTGGAGAACTACTTGGATTATAATAGTGAACATACATGTTACCGCTTGCGGTCGGGCACAAACGAATACCTTGTTTTGCTCCACCGATAAACACATAATTGTCTGTGGCTTTTGTAAATTTATAATATCCTTCAATCGCAACACCATCTAAGTTTCCATCTGCAAGACTCTTGCTCATTTCACCGTTCTCAACTGTTACATTCTCTTCGTATCCCAAATTGCTAAATGTTAATACCCCATGGTCCGCCATGAAATCGGTTGACTCAACTGTAATTGGTAAAGCGGTCGAAGACACTACCATATAAGTTCCAATTTTTGATACTGCATCTGTAAGAACGCCATTATAATATTCTTTGCCTTCAACATAAAATTTAATTCGTACATTTGTACTTTCTTCATAATCGAAGGTCAAACGTATATCTACTGCAGTTTCCAATGGATTTACCTCTAAGTCCGAAGCCGCAACTCGCTTCAGTTCGATTAATCCACCATCTAAGTGATCGAACAAACAAATGGTATCTGAATTATAGAATATACCTAACGCAAACTTTAGTCTTGATTCGTTCCAGCCACCTATTCGAACGTAGGCATCAGAATTACCGCCATTGCCACCAAATTTTATTTTCCCACTAAATGCAACTTTATCCATATTAGCCAGATTATTCACCGAGCCATATGTTTCTGTATTGTTATAAGTATCGTCATCAATCCCATAACTACTAAACGATAACTCAGTATATTGATTCTCACTTATTTGAGTCTCTGCTGCCGCATCCTCTGCTTCTACTCCAAATCCTGTGTATGACAGTTGTAATACCATACATAGCATCAGGAGAAGTGCTAATATCTTTTTATTTCTTTGTTTCCACTTTTCTTTCAATTAGGTTCCTCCTCCCTAATCAAATACGATTAATGCACCTTCACCTGCTTTCAGATCAAGGGTTAAAGTATCTGTGTTTACCTTAGATTCTTCTGCACTTTGTATAATGCTCATATTGTAAGAACCTTGTAAGTTCAAAGTAACTTCTTGTGCATATTCATACTCATAATTCACAACATAGAGTGCGGTCTTTCCCTGATAATTGAAACATCCAATCATGGTGTTTCCCTCTACGCTTTCCAGTTCTCTCCAAGAATCTCCTTCTAAGATATATTCAAGGCCATCTGTGTCTTTCGTTGCAGCATTTCCAGTTACAATAACACCCTTGTTGACTGAATTCATAAGCACGCTATCTACAGCAGCAATCTGCTTATTTATAGTCTGCGCATAAGACCACCATTGAGTTTTATTTCCCCAAGCTCCAAGAATACCATTTCTTTGAAAATCAAAGTCTTTAGATATGGCATATGAAAAAAAGTGTGGCTGAATAAGCGGGAAATATTCGATTCCCTTCGCCCCGTATGCCAACGCTGTATTTACATTCCAATTCATTTGACCTTCTGATGGATAATAATCTGCCGAATCAAATTCTGTTCCTCCGTCAGCCCATTGGCTACCTGCTTGGATATAGCACCAGAAAGGAATATCATATTTCTCCGCATAATGGCGAATGGTGTCTATATTATAAAAATACCCGTCTATGGTTCTTGCTGCATCCCACACATAATGGTCAAAAGAAAGATACATCGGTTCACAAGTAGTACAATATTCTTCAATATACTGATTGTATTTCTCATAATCTCTCTCATGCCACACAGGATGTAAATTTCCCGAGCCAAAAATGCCCAGTTTTTTTAATGTCTGAAATACAGTTACATAAGTAGATAGATCTCGGCTCTGATTCTCTGTCGGATGAAAATAAGAGGTTCCCGGTTCATCTACTACATATAATCCGCAAAATGCTGGATAGTCACAATATTCTGCTATCCTTGCATCTACAACATTTAAATCCTTATCTACCCCTGGTGCTGGTTGACAGATTTGTCCATCAAACACACAGATTCCAACATTGTGTTTTTCACCTAGTTCCAACATTTGAATTGCCTGTTCCGGTGCAAGTGCATAGTTTGTATTTGCATGATGTATCATATTGATACCCGCACCAGAAATTTTCTCAAAAATTTCATCAGTAAAGTAGTCTGGCAGGGATTCTCCATTGACACTATATTGTCCTGTAAGCGGTCCATAATATCCGGAAATTGGCATAACATCAGCGCCTCCAAGAAAATCAAAACTAACCGCATGCACTTCTTCTTGTGCCATTGGTTCAATCGCCGCTTCTTCTCCATTACCACATGCACACACGTTAAGAAGCATTGTTCCAGCAAGGACTCCTCCTAAAACTCGTCTAAATAATTTAGTTTTCATTTGCTTCCCTCCTTTTCTTTGACATGCCTTTCATCTTTGAAACGACGATACTCGCCACGACAATTACAACACTTACAATTGCAGCATATACCATAATCATATCCCAGTTGAAACCTTTGTCAGATTGTTCTAAATACACTTCCTCCATTGGTTTGTATTCCCAATCTTCATATCCTGCAACAAAACCATCTTGATAATCAAGTTCAACTACTTGACCATCTTTGTCCAAATTCGTGATTTCAAAATTATCAATTGCGAAATTTGCCTGCCCGTTAGACCAAATGTGGATATATCCTATAGGTGTTGCATTTCCCATTTTATAAGATAAAATTTCCTGATATTCCGTCTCGTCCAGGGCCTTCATTAACACACTCAACATAGTATCAACAACTTTAATTTTCACCGAATATCCATCTGTTGATTGCTTGTCATAAAAATTTTTATCACTAAAAATTGCAGAAGGTTGTTCCCCTCTCATGCTGTACACTTTTGTACTATTAAAAACAAGTGCGTCCGATGCTGTCCCATAGCCAAAAGTACTATACTCATCTGACTCTCCACCTATAGCAAAGATAAATGCTGAGTGATTCGGTGTAAGTATTGTTCCATTCTCTCTTAGAATGCTTGTATGTAACATATATGGAACATCAAACGTGGCTTCGAAATTGGAATATTGATGTTTTGTTCCGAAATATCCCATATTCGCATTTCGAAACATTAATACATTGCTTCCATTATATTCCTCCACCTGAATGCCTGATGGAAAGTAATTGCAGGAACTTGTCATTTTTGATGTCAAAGTATTCACATTGATACTTCCACTCTCAAAATCTTCTACTATATTCGTGTTTTCCGGTGTGTCGTACTTATGAGAAACAATGTTTACGGAACTAATATGTACCTCGCAATTACCTGTCTGTAAAAAACCAATACGCCCTTCCAACTCTACCGGGCATGCTTCATTATAAACACTCTTGCCATTCACTTTGACATTAAGGTTCCCATCTACAGATGCATTTGCGCTGATTCTAACGACGCTTCTTCCTGATACTCCATAATTCTGAGGATCTGCGAGAATAATTGCATTTCCATCCTCATCATATGCCACCAAACTCACCTTCACACCATTGTTGTTTTCAAAGACAAGCTCAACATTCCCGCTTTCTTCATAATAAGCTTCAATACTTGACAAGCTAAATGCCACTATGAATTTTTCTCCTGCCGGAAGTGTATTGAGTGATAGTTGATAATCAGCCGAGAATAATTCTTCATGACGACTGCTTTTCGTAGCTGCAAGTTTCGTAATTAATCTTGTGTTCCCTGTGCTATTTTGAGGAAACACAATCTTACCGTTTTCTACTAAAATATCACCACTAGCTGAGTTCCACTTTGCAGTATCCAATCCCTCTGAAAAAGATGTATTATCTACTACAATATCACTAGAGCCTGCAAATACGTTAAACGCGCTGTAATTAACACCTGCTATAGCAAACACAATTGCAAGTGCAGTCGCAGTAATACATTTTAATAATTTCATCTTTTTCTCCTTATTTGATATTCATCATCCAATCATTATCATATTTATCATTAATTTTTGCCACAATTCCATCCCATGCATCATCAGCACTAATCCGGTCTGATTCATTGTTAGAACACATCAAATTGACGAACTCATAGTCTGCAAAAGAGTGAGCACCACCATCTGTAAAAAGTCTGTTCTTACTCATAATACTAGAAGCAACCAGTCTTTCTGACTTTTCAAACAATTCCGCTTGGTTTTGTTCAAATTGATTCCATGATGATGTGTCAATCTCGCCTTCACTAAGTGACAATGGCATCTGAATATGAAGTGCATCTAAATAGAGTTTATACCCTTCGTCAGAATACATATATTTCAAAAACTCTTTAGCACCAGCTTTTGCATTACTATATGTAGGAATATATGCTGATTGAGTAGCATAACTTGAAGACAATGAGTTACGCGCCGTTTTTACATATTCCCAGTCAGCAGCAGATATAGTTTTGCCATCTACTATATAAGCATCGCCGCTGATATATACATTCTCTTCTTCTATACCATCTGTAACATTATCAATAGCCGTAATTAACTTTCGAAGTTCTGGTTCACTCTTTACGGTACTGAGTTTGTTGATGATGCTTGAAATAACCGGTGTTTTCATCATTGCAAAATCGTCAATTTTATCAGAATTACTCATCTCACTAGATAGCCATGAACCAGTCACCATCATTGCACATTTGCCTGAAAGAAACTTTGTCTGCATGGATACATGGGAATCTGTGTTAGATCCTTGTAACACATTCTCTGGTGTGTTGATTTTTTCATGCACCTTCAAAACTTCATATCGACCATCTTTGGTTGTCATTCTTTCCTTTGAAGGGTTGTTATAAAAATCATAATAATTTTCAATTCCCTCATATTGCGCAAACCATACTTCATTTAACATTCTGTACTGGCCACTTACCTTATAATGACAAAGTGGTTTGATATTATTATCCAAGAAGGTTCCACATACTACTGCTAATTCATCCGTTGTTCTAGGAAGCTGCTTAATCCCTGCTTCTTCAAACAATGGTTTACTATAAACGAATCCAATAAGACCTCCACCATAAGTTAATGTGTAATACTTTCCATCCTTTTCCTCGGATGCAAGGTATGCCGCGCTAAACTTTTCTTTAATACTTTTAGATTCACCCTCAACCGTTGCATCTAGCACATCATTGAGTGGTTCTAAATATGTGGTATCATATTGCTTATTAACCAAATACAAATCAACTGTATCCGTGTCCTCCATACCAAAAGCCGCTACTGCAGAAGCATCACTTGCTGTAGCATTATAATACACGTTGTATTCTGGATATTTCTCATTAAAACCTTTCACAAGCGCATCTAACCACTTAATATCCAATCCTGAGTGCCAGTAGCTGATTTCAATATCAGTAGCACTTTTTCCTTCTTGTCCATTGCCACCTTTGCTGTCTCCGCAACCTGTAAGGCAACTCATCGCAAGAGTTCCTGCTAATACCATTGAAAGTAATTTTATTCTTTTTTTCATGTTCTTTCCTCCTCGTATAATTGTTAACCTTTAATGCCACCAACTGATACGTTGGTTGTGATTGTTTTGTTAAATACAATGAATAAAATCAAAGCTGGAATACAGATTAATACGCACGCTGCAAATAAAATATCTAATCTTGCTCGATATATCATCTCCGTATTAAACTGGTAGATACCTACAGGCAATGTAGGTAATTTAGGTTGATATACTAATGCATGCTCATAGTTGTTCCATTTCTGTATCCAGGAAGTTAAAAATAATGCTCCAAATATCGGCTTCGCCTGTGGAAACATAACTTTTTGATAAATCTGAAAATCATCAGCCCCATCTATCATTGCTGCTTCCGCATATGTCCATGACACATTTTTAAAATATGCAGAATAATATAAAAAGGCCATTCCAAATCCACCGGCTGAAGCAAGTACTTCTGCATAGGAATTTATAAATCCTAATGAATGATATAGTTTATACATCGCCCCAGCA
The DNA here is from genome assembly GCA_045545895.1 of Faecalimonas sp. Taxonomy (GTDB): domain Bacteria; phylum Bacillota; class Clostridia; order Lachnospirales; family Lachnospiraceae; genus Faecalimonas. The sequence goes on along the minus strand of JAZQBW010000038.1, from coordinate 17,575 downwards.
TTACCATATATAGGAAGTGTAATCATAATCAAAATAATGATATGTGGAACCCCCGAACCAGGAAATTTATACTTACTACAGGTATATGCAAATCTCATTGTAATAATCTGTTGTAATAATACACTCATAACAGAAAACCATACGCTGTTTACCAGCATATCAAGGAAATTATTCTCTCCTACTTGCAGCATTGTAAAAACATCAATATAATTTCTCCAATTACATATTTCTGGCAACCCAAACGGATTCAATACTATGTCATCATTCGTTCTAAGTCCTGCAATAAATGCCCATACAAGAATATAGATATAACTAAGTGCTACTACCATGAAAATTGCCGACACAAAAATATGTAATGCAATTTCAGCAGGGGATTTGCGTTTAAAACTTTTAAATATTCTCATGCTTACCACCTCCCTAGTACTCTACTTCTTCAAATGCTCTATCTGTGAATCTACGAACTAAAAGTGAAATAGTCACAGCTATAACCGTCAAAATCAGACCAATTGCTGACATGTAATTATATACATTAGATGTATACATACTACCCGAATTACGATACAACGTCAGGTAAAGCCATGCTCCAATTGTCATTGTTCCATAGTTACCTTCTGTAAGAAGGAATACTGCTCCACTAGCTCCAAAAATACCACAGAACAATAAAATCATCTGAAGTGCCACCGTCGGCCAAACCATCGGAACAATAATCTTTGTAAATTCCGTCCACCATGTTACTCCATCAATTCTTCCTGACTCTAATACATCTTCCGGAATTCTAGCAAATGTACCACCCCAAATAATTAAATCTCCTGGGAAATTAAGCCATACCATGTGTGTCAGCACTGTATAGTTTGCAAATCTGGTATCTGCAAGAAGCTCTGGTGTATATTCTAATCCCATCCATTTCTGAATACTCTGTGCAATAATTCCCTCAGGTCCTACAACTTGGATAAATACCATTGCAATCGCCACAGAAAAAATTATGGATGGCAAAAAGAATATGACTCGATAAAATCCGGCAAATGGTATTTTTTTATAAATAAAGTAGGATACTAACACTTTAAAAGGAAATGTTACAAACAAAATTCCAAAGGTAATAAAGGTATTCTTAAATGCTAGACGTATCTGGGATGTTGGCTGTTGAAACTCATTAAAAAATCTCAAGAAATTATCTGCCGACACTTCTCCTCGATTATTGGTAAACGCCATCAATATTGACGCTATGTTGGGATACACATAAAAAAGTAACCAGTTAATAAAAGGTATCGCAATGCCAATTATAATGAATAATGTTCTCTTTTTATTGAGTGGCTTTTTGCTTTTACTTACTGCTTGCATGTTTTTTCCCCCTTACGATCATCACAGTACTGCCAGTAATCGCTGCAACGATAAGTAATAAACTTATTCCAATTGCAACATACGGCATATAATCCACTTTAGAAACATCCACATAATCTACCTCTGCCCACCTTGCATATAAAGTAATAGACTCTGTAACAACACTGTCAAAATCGAATTTCTCTCCTTGAGAGTCATACCATCCTTCAAACACATTTCCTTCTAACACCGGATCTGTTGGACAAAGTACGGTATATCCATTTTCGGCATTTAAGATTTGTGTTTCTATTTCTGTATCGGTTCCTGTTTCAAAATTTACTTTGTAGGAATGAAGCCTATGATATGTTATGCCTTCTTCATCTTTAAAGTATTGATACAAGTAATCATAATCTTTTTTTATTTCATCAATCTGCGTGGTCAAAATATCTTCCTCAATACGATACACTCCGGCTTTGGTCTGTCCTTTGGTAGTAAATTTTAAAGTTTTATCTTCATATAGCGCATACAAAGATTTGTCCTCTTCGTTACAATAGACTGCTTCACATCCTGCATAATCTTCCAACTCTCCGTAGTGAACAATGCTACTTCCAGCAGCGTTACATTGCACGCCTAAATTGTTTTTATTAGAATCGTAACACTTGAAGTTTTCCAAAACAGCATTGACTCTGCCTTCTCCTGATACCCCAAACCACAATGACCAGTATTTCATTTCTGCATTATATGTTCCGTATGAAAGAGAGAAATTATGATATGTCGTCTTGCCATCGAGTGTCTGTTGTGCTGTAATATCAAATTTATCTGCTTTCTTTTCAAAAATAATAAGGTAATCTGCCCCTTGCTGTAGTAATGGTCCATCCGTCATTTTTGAAATATCACTGGAATATGTATTGAATTGCATATATCCAGTCAAATATGGATAACCGGCTTTTGGTGCATTAGAGAGAATTGCACCTGTCTGGTATAACTTTGAGGCTGATGACTTCACCGTATATTCCATATATACTTTATCGCTAGTCGGTACCCTGCGATTACTAATTGCCACATTAAGCGCATCCTCCAGCGTAATGGTATAAGTATGTTCTACCTTCGTATCTTTTGGAAATGGAACTTCTCTTCCGGCAGATGCATTTTTAGAATATGTAATAACACCCAAATCATTTCCTTTGCTATCATAGAAGCGAACCTTGCTTAGCCTTCCAGTCATACCCTTATCGCCAAGCCATAAACCAAAGTATTCTAAATCTGTTGTTACTTTTCCATAAATCCGCTCAAGTTCAATATATTTTGACACCTCACCTTGTGCCCAGCCGATACGGTAATCATATCCCTCTTCCGTAATTGTAAACTTAATAAAGTATGTATTTCCTTCGACTAACATTTTATTAGTAATGTCATACTTATAAAGTCCTCCACCACCAGTTTCATTTAACACGTACGGATACTGTTGTTTTGGAACATTTGTTCCAATAACTCCTTGTTGTCTGTGTTCCTCTACTTCCATGCTCTCCACTGTATATGTCATGTAATACTCCGTACCTACCTTGCTTCCGATTGTTTCCTTATTACCGATAAACACATCTGAGGCATCATTTAATTCCACATAATAGTCTACCGTACTGGGTCTAACATCCCATTCGGCTAGGGCTGTTCCGGAATAACTTGCTATAAGCATCATACAACCCAGCACGCATGCAACTATTCTTTTCATAAGTTCTTTTTTCATAACGCTCTCCTTTCTTATTTGAATTTTGTGATTCTATAAACACCTGACTTAAGGTGACTAACAGAACTATTGTCTTCATATACATATCCATCTGGAAGCCTTATGCTTCCATAAAAGACTTCTGGGGCTGTAACATGAAGACTCACTCCACCTTTCTCACGATGCCACGAAATCATTATCTCGCCATCTGGTGAGTAATGTGAAACCTTTACATAATCCAGCGTTTCAATAAAGCACGGTTCAATATCCACATGCCTAATATCTTTTCCGCTTGGATTAAATCGAAGCCCCCCAGGATAATAATAAAACCAAGCTGATACATCTCCCCAAAACTGATGATTTCTGGAAAGAATACGAGCCCCCTCCGGTAAGAAATGCTCCCAAAGAGTGGTAGAGCCTCGCGCCACCCAGTTTCCGTAAGATGGAAAGTCCGGTCTGGTAATCATGTGATATGCCAGGTCACTCTCTCCGTTTTCTGCCAACACACGGAAGATGACTCGTCCTCCCAGCACTCCCGTAGCCATGTGGCCATTTTCTCTCTCAATCTGCTTCAAAAGATGTACAAGGGCTTTCTTTTTCGTTTCTCCCGAAAACATACCATAGTATATTGCCATCGCCTGTGCAGTCTGCGTATCTCCCTCCACAATACAAGTATTCTTGTCTATCAGCTTTTCACAAAATGCACCCTGTATCTTATCACCCAAGTCCTTTGCATATTTTTGCTGTATCGCCATGCCAAGCACTTCATAAATAAACTCTGCTTTTCTTGCAATATCGATACTCATAATCGAGTCCGTCACTACAAGTGGTGTGTCGAAATCACTGCCAATGCGCCCTGCTTGACACCAATCTCCCAGACCAAATTCTGCAAGATTATCTTCCCGCAATCTGCTTGAAAGATAGTTTAAATATCTCATAAGAGGATCGGCGCATTCTTCTAATATCTCCCGGTCTCCCCGATATTTATATGTGTAATAAGGAACATATACCAACACGTTGTCCCATGCCGGTCCATTCCCCCAAGCATATCCTCCATTCGCCGTCGGAACGAATCCTGGAAGTTTCCCTTCCGGCGTAAGCGCCTTATAAACATTCCTCATCCATTCTCGGTAGCTCTTTTCCGGAGTTGTATTCAGTAGCATCTGCTCTGCAGAAAGTGCTGCATCCGCGGTCCATCCTGCCTTCTCCCGATGCGGACAATCTGTCGGGAAGTAGTGGAAATTTGAATAATCAGAACGGAGTGTGATTTCCTGTATCTTATTTGCCATTTCATCACTGCACTCAAAACTTCCAATACTGCGAATGTCTGAATAAAATTCCAAATAGGTAAGCAATGTTGGTGTTGCCTGTTTCGCTTGAATACCCGTTACATATACATATCTGAAACCATGATATGTAAACCTTGGAACATGCACTTCCTTTTCTCTTCCGGCACAGTAATAGATATCCTCTTGGAATAAATCTTCACATCCATGATATCCAAAACGAATACCATCGAAATGCGGCTTTCCATCATCCATTGTTTCAAAATGTTGTAATAAGATCTTCTGTCCGCATGATGCATGCTCGATTGTCAATCTGCAAATACCGGCTGTATTCTCACCAAAATCATAAATGTAACCACCCCTGTATTCGGTAATAGAAACCGGCTCCAATACTCGTTTTAATACAATCGGCTCTGCCTCTACCATCCGCAATTCTCCCTCAGGTGATATTGCCGACTTTGCGAAATCCCATGCATCGTCATCATATTCAACCGAATCCCATCCTGGAATCTCCTTGCGGGCATCATAATATTCTCCATAAAACAAATCATCAAACAGAATTGGCGAAGATGTTGTTTTTACAGTCTCGTCCGAAACAATGTTTTCTTTCGTGCCATCTTCATACTCCAATAAAATTTCAAAACTGACTTGTGGTGCACCTCGCCATGGGGCTTGATCGAATTTCCAATGGTATCCGCCCACAGCATTCTGCATACCATTTCCCAATATCACAGCAACCACATTATTGCCATTCACCAAATATGGAAGAAGTTCATACTCATCCACGTATATGTAATGGTCATGGTTGCTACGATAAGGTGCTAGATAACCTTTTGTAATATCTACTCCGTTTATATGTATTTCATAAAATCCAAGTCCGCATATCTGTATTGTTGCGCATCGAATTTTTCCGTTTGTCTGAAACTTTTTTCTAAAATATGGAGCCGGTACATGATGTTCCAGAGTAGAGAATGCATTTCCTGCATTGATAAAATTCATTCTTAACATTGCATCTGCTCCTCTCATTCATTCATTAAGTCGTGAATCTCTTTCCACGCAATATCTGCATAGAATCGATGTCCTTCATCTCCTGTTACCATACGACATTGTTCCGCCGCATTTACCGCTTTATATCCTAGCTTAATTTGATCAAAAGCCTCTCTTACACCAAAATCCGGAAAAGTAGAGTCTTGCTTTCCATTCACCACTACGAGTGCACGCGGAGCAATCAATCCACCCAAATCACCCATATCAAAATGATTGGCGATACTCGGAATAAAATTGCATGCACAGTGTTGCATGGCACCAATCGAATCCTTGTATGTACATACAGAGCAAGACGACACTGCGCATCGGATTCGTTTATCTAAACATGCTGCATAGAATGTTGTGGTTCCTCCACCAGAATTTCCTAAACAGACAATATTTTCCTTATCCAGCATCGGAAAATGTTTCTCTATTACATCTATGAGATGCATCACATCCCATACTCGTTCGCCGATAGCTGTTCTACCAAGTAGTAAAGTTTGCAAGGCGGTTTCCACAAAACAGCTTGGATTGCCACCTTTTAACTGTCCACATGAGCCCATGTATCTCTGCTCTATGCAGATAGCTGCGTATCCTTCCTTCAAAGCCCGAAGAGCAAACGCCCTATCTCCTCCAGCAATCATTTCTGCATCTTGTTCAAATTTCGGCTCCCCATATGATATATGCATACCTGTGGAATGTCCTTGGATACAAATAACAACCTTCTGATTTTCTTTCATTACATCAGGCAAAAGTGCACAACATGGAACATAGTAGTTCTTCTCGGATTGAAACGAAAACTTAATCTGTCTATACCCATCTTTCTGCTCTTCTGACTCAATCAGAAAATCATCATCACAATCCTGCAATTGCTCCATACCCAGTAATTCTTTTAATTTTGATGTAGTTCTTTGTTGCCAAGCCACAAAATCTTCACTACCGTCATATCGCATAGATGGCGTCTTCTTTAACAACTCCTTGGTATACTGGTTGGAATTTATATTTCTCATACCTATGCCTCCAAAGATTCCAAATCATACATTGTTAAGTATTTTGATGTATTCTTAACCATTTCTTTGAATAACTTTCTTGCCTTGTCATGTGAAATCGTTACAAGAGGGTCATTACAGAACGCTGCAAATGCAAGTTCCAAATCTCTCTCCTTGCAAGCTCTTGCCACCATTTCCTGTTCTCCGCAAATTCTAGCAATTAATGGATAAATGGTGTCTGGTACATTGCCAGCCATAACAGGTTCTACCATATCTGTTCGGAATACCGCATTGGTCTCTACAACTGCTCCGAGTGGAAGATTTGGCACTTGACCCACATTTGGAATGTTTACGTTTGTCACAAGTTGTGTCAAACCAAGCAGTGCTCTCATTTGCTCTACGCCTTCCTCACCAGTATTCTCTATCTTTGTCTCTCTTTTTCCGGAAACAAGTTCCTCGCTAATCTCCATACGTTCTTTCAGATTCTGCCGTCTGTATGCAATATCTGTTAGTCCAAACATCCATTCTTTCACTTTTTCTGGGCTTTCAAGATACCATTTACCCTCACAAAATTCTGCCAAATGACGATCTCCAGCCGCCGCAATATAGCCATATCTTAGGAATAGATCCATTTTTACTCGTTCAGCACATGCAAAAGAATTGTTCATCCAGTTTGTGTCCGATTTTTCACGTGAACCTGTATCTTTATGAGTTGCCACATATTCACGGTATACATCAAACAGATCAAGATTTTTATATTTCGCACTTGTAAACCATGTGAAATGATTCACGCCAATAACATTTGCTTTAATCTCAGTTCTATCCGATTCATCTATACCGCAAGTATCTTTAAGAACCTGTCGCAAGAAATTCTGTGTTCCAAACACTTCATGGCAACATCCGAATGCTTTAATATTAGGAAATGCATCATAAAGAAATTTTACGCATAGCGTCATCGGATTTGTGTAATTAATTACCCATGCGTTTGGACAACATCTTTCAACGCCCTTTGCGATTTCTTCAAACATCGGGGCACTTCTTAGTGCACGTACGATTCCACCAGGTCCAACTGTATCTCCAACTGATTGATAGATTCCGTATTTTTCCGGTGTATGTATGTCAGAGCCCATCTCATCGAAGGTTCCTGGCAAAATAGATATAATTACGAAATCTGCTCCTGTAAGCGCTTCGTCAATCGTCTTAACTGCTTTATAATCCCAATGAGATTTTGCTCCTTCTGCAGAATTATATTTGTTACCTATAATCTCATTGTGATATGCGGCTTCAAAATCAATGTCATAAAGTTCTACTTTTCCACTCATGTCATCACATGCAACCAAATCACTCATAAAGCCCCAAGCCCAGCCGCGCGAGCCTCCACCTATATAAGCAATTTTTACATTTTCTGCTTTTTTGCCGTTATAATTCATGCTTTCTCTCCTTCACATTTTATTTTCTGAATTACCTTCTATCCATATATGTAAAATCCATTTCCTACAATTTGCTGTGACTCTGAATATATGATAAATGCATGTTCATCTTTTCCTAGTATCTTCCTTTGAAATTCTGGAATTTCACTTTCTTTCAACGCACATATCATCATCTTCTTGGGTGTATTGCTATAAACACCAGTGACATCCACCAACGTAACGCCTCTCGGAGACGTACTAATTAACAATTCGGCAATTTCCTGCCCTTTATCGGTAATAATAAAAGCAAGTTTTGATATGTTTAAACTGCGCATCAACCAATCAATAGATGATGTTGATATAACCAATGCAATAATTCCATATAAAACAGCCTCTGTCGTTTTAAATGTAATAAAAGATAGGAAAATCACAGACAAATCCACACCCAACAATATTTTTCCGATTTTCCACTGTGGAAATTTATACTGGATAAGTCTGCCTAAAATATCAGTACCTCCGGTAGTACTCCCCTGTGATAGGACAATCCCAATACCAGTTCCATATAATACTGCGCCAAATATGGTGGCTAATATCATATTGTCTGTTACCGGCGGTATGTAGGAAAACACTTCAATCAATACCGTCAACATCCCAATACTAAAAAGTGTTTTCGTGACAAATTTCCATCCAAAACACAGCAAACTAAGTAAAAGCAACACTACATTGATTATGGCATTTGCTAAAGAGGGTTTAAGACCTATCGTATAATAAATTATCGTTGCCAAACCAGATGCACCACCATTTACAATTTTATTTGGTACCAAAAACAGGCTAATTGCCATCGCAGTTATTGCTGTACCACATATGATTGACACATATAGTTTTACTTTTTCTTTCATATTTTAGTTCTAGTATTGCCTCCTACTTTACACAATAATTTTCTCCAAACTCTCTAATGCACATTGCACCATATGTTGTCCCAGTTCCATACTGGTCTCTACTGCATTTGCTGCGAACCATTCTGTATTATCCTTGGTTCTCGTAAGGTCAACGTGATCTGGATACAACGCATACATCAGACTTGACTCATATTTTCCTGCGTGGTCGAATCCACCACATTTATGCTGTGCCTCTGCACTTAAGAGTGGAATTACTTTAATATAAGAAAATGGGTCGTCACCGGAACCTAAGTTTTCATAATAGTCGGCATAATCGTTGCTGCCCCACCAGCCTTTTCCTCTGGTCACTTCCATGTATTCCATAATGACTTTCTTGGCTGCCTTGTGGCATGCAAGTGTCATTGGCATCAGTCCTGCTTCTTCTGTCTGATGATGTGCTACACAGTAGATGTTCTTTACACCACCCCATACCATGGATTTCAGAATACAATAAATATAATTTTCATAGGCATCCACATCCACATGAATGGTTCCGCTTTCCGGTCCTGCCACTGCATAGCTTGCAACGCCGTACCAGATTGGAGGACAGACCACCATTTCCTTTGTTTTTTCAAGTTCACGCATGACACCATTAATCACCATGGTGTCGGTTCCGCAACTTGCGTGATGTGCGTGATATTCAATCGTACCAATTGGAATGACAAAAGGTACTTTTCGTTTCTTTGCATCTTCCAGTTCCTTATAGAACATATCAACCATCTGCATATCAATTCCTCCTTCAATCCTGTTTAGCCATTAAGCTCGAACAGGTATTAGAACTCTAACTCGTAAAGTGTTCCGATTTCAGGACAGATAAGGTCGCATCCATCTTCTGTGACTGCGATACCTTTCTCCCATCTCACACCAAATGTATCTGTAGAAATGTATGTATCGATTTGGAATGTCATATTTGGCTGTAATAAGTAATCTGAACTTGTCTCTACCCATGGAGCTTCTACTTCGATCATTCCGGTTCCGTGAAGTGGTCCGTATACGAAGTTGTCTTTGTAGCCATTTTCTACGTAGTAATCATAGAAGCCTTGTGCAATCTGAGCTGCAGGTACACCAGCTTTAATCTGTGCTTGTGACCATCTGTGTGCTTCCAAACCAAACATTACGATGTCTCTTCTCTTACCTTCCAGTTTACCAAGAACGATTGGGTAGCCGATTGCTGCGGAATAACCGTCAATCTTAGCAGAGAGATTCAACTGTACGATGTCGCCTTTTTCAAACTTACGATAGCTAGAACGAGAAATGGCGTGTCTTGTAGATGCTTCTGAGAATACATACATTGGAAGTCCCTCGTATTCTGCACCATGTTCATAAACTACTCTCTGTGCCACACCAACCATTTGAAGTTCTGTCATACCCGGTTTAATTTCTTTGATTACTTGTTGTGTTGCAAGTTCCGCGATACGATAACCTTCTCTTAAACAGTTGATTTCGTTTACTGTCTTAATGGAGCGTAGTGTTACCATAATATGGTCTGCTCTTACAATCTCTGCTTCAGGGAATGCTGACTTGATTCCTTCCATAATAATGACTGAAGTATCTAAGTAACTTGCCACACCAATACGAAGTTTCTTGCCTGTTACTCCAATTGCATTGAATACATCTTGGAATGAATCCGGTACTAACTCCGGATATGCCGGGTCTGCGCTTTCTCTGTATTCTTTTAAGATGAAAATCTTTTCAATTTTCGAACGATCTGCTGCAAAGTGTGTACTCTCTGGTCCTGCCATAAGTGCTGCATCTCCGTTTGCTGCGATTGCTACACCGCATCTTTCGAAGAGCGGCCAGAAGCCTGAGAAGTAACGAGCGTTTGCGTAATCTGCTTCGTTGGAATTTACGATTAAAACGTCTAACCCTTCTTTTTGGATTAATCTTGCTGCTCTTTGAATCCTTTCTTTGTACTCGTAATCCGGAATGCGGATTGTTCCATGTTCTGCCATGATGATATCCTCCTTTTTGTTTTTTTATTTTTTATGTAAATGTTTAATCACATGCATAACCTGTTTCTGAATAAAATGCTACTTTTCTTGGCTCTGCTCGGCCGTATAACGCAACAATCGGTTCGTCGCTCTCTAGCATAATCGCATATTGTTCTTCGAACGCTGCTGTATACTTCCCAAAGTCTTTTTCTTCGTTGGTACGAAGGCAGCGAACTCTCTGTGCCTCCACTGTCACACAGATTTCTTTTACCGGTGGTTTATCCGGATAGAGTAAGGTAATCCAGATATGCGCATCCTTGTCTCCTGTGTTTGTAATAATGATGGATTCGTGTCCCGGTATCTCATTTTCGCCTTTTGGTGGCAGTTCTGCGTCCGGGAATATCCATACTTTTTTTCCGTATCCCATCTCCATTCCTCCTCTTTTTGTTTGGCAATCTTTTCCAAACATACTGTTCCTATTATCCTGATTTTATTTTAGCATCGAGACACGTAGTGCTTCTTGTCATATATCACGAAAAAATAGTAATATCTTCTGATTTTTTACCACTATTTAACAAAACTATTCCCTTTATTTGGAATTTGTCTTATAATGAACCTTAGGTTATAATGTTAGTTGTTTGTTTAGGAGGTTCCATATGTTAGGGTTAGATTACAATGAACGTGTTACCCATGAGATGCAAAATATTCCCTTATCCTTTTATCATGTAGATGAAAAGCATCCTGCTTATCATGCACCCCTGCATTGGCATCGCCAGTCTGAGATTGTGCGTGTTCTAAGTGGAAAATTAAAGATGTACTTAGATGGGAAGAAGATTATCGTATCGCCTGGTGAGATTCTATTTATTAATCAGGAAATCATCCATGGATTTTTCCCAATGGACTGCGTTTATGAGATTGTTAATTTTGATGCAGACGAAATATTGATGCGTACCTCTCTCTGCAAAGGTGCCCTGCAAATCTTTACAAACAGTCATGTACGGGTACTGCCATTTCACCCAACGGAAAATGCAGCCATCCATCACCTCGCTGACCAATTATTTACATTTGCATCGTTGGAGTCGGAAGAGCATGATTTGTTAGTTCTTGGTGCACTTTTTGAATTACTGGGGACCATTTATGCCAAGCGTCACTACACTGAAAATGCCAAGAGCTCTTCCAGTGCCAAATTATTCAAACCTCTACTTGAATATATTGAAAAATCATATATGAACACCATTACCTTGAAAGATATGGCCCAGGTTTCCGGAATGTCCACCAGTCATTTTTCCCTGCTATTCCACGAATTTTTCCGACAGACACCTATTGACTATTTGAATTCTTATCGTGTGGAACGGGCTTGTTTGTTTTTAATTAACACGGATATTCCGGTTACGGAAGTTGCATATCGATGTGGCTTTAATGACAGTGCTTATTTTGTGAAGGTATTTAAAAAGTATAAGAGTATTACACCGAAGAAATATCGCAGTATTCTGAGTTCTCCGGGGAAATAGAATTGTACAGGAATAAAAATTCCAACCTCACTACGAGATTGAAATTTTCTTTTTTACTTATTAGACTTATTTCCCCATGGTTTTCAATACTTCTTCTACCACGCGGCGCACAATTGCATCTGTATCTGCTTTTGGGATTGCCCCACCTTTTCCAACAGAGCCAAAGAGTTCCATCTTTTTCATACTTTCCTGTTTAATCGCTTCTACTGCTGCCGGAATCAAATCGATAATTCCCTTATTCATGTCTGTAAATTGACTAAATTGTGCTTTAACAGCAGCTACATTAATATCTGTAAAGATATTTACCTTACTGATACCTTCTTTAATGGCCTGTTTAAAGTCATTGTCTGTAAGACCTGAGCCTCCGTGAAGTACCAATGGCACATCCACTGTCTTAGCAATGGTTCTGATTCTGTCAAAATCTAACTTTGGTGGAAGTTTGTATGCACCATGTGCATTTCCAACTGCGATAGCAAGTGCATCTACACCTGTTTTTTGCACGTAATCTTTTGCCATCTTTGGATCTGTGAAGAATTTGGATGGGTCTGCCAAATGAGAGCTTCCCTCTGCAGAACCTTCATTATCTCCTACGTGACCAAGTTCACCTTCAATGGTTGCTCCAAAAGAGTGTGCAATGTCTGCCATCTCTTTTACTTTTCTTACATTTTCATCATAAGAGTCTGTGGAGCAGTCATACATAATAGATGTAAAGCCAAGTTCAAGTGCTTTCAAACAAGTTTCTTTCTTTAAGCCGTGGTCCAAATGAATTACCACCGGCACTTTTGCTTTTTTCGCCATTGGAAGCAGATAGTAAGACACTTCTTCTAATGGTCCGTATGGAAAGAGCACTTCTGCTGTTCCCATGATAACCGGTGAACCGGTCTGTTCTGCTGCTGCAATGATTCCTCTGGCAAGTTCTAAATTTACAGCGTTAAATAATCCTACTGCATAACGACCTTTTTTTGCATCGTACAGCACTTCGTTCATATTTACTAACATATGTGCTACACCTCCTTCATTTTTCTTTCAAATTTACTGCAGTATTCTTTTATCTCACTCTCTGTGGCAAGGCCGCTGGTGGCATCTGCTTTTCCAAGTGCCATAACTGCACAGGCAGAGGCGAATTCCAGAATCTCTTTGTCTGTCCATCCTTTATAGATACCAATCAAGGTTCCTGCACAGAAAGCGTCTCCGGCACCGGTTGTTCCTTTGATGTAACCATCCGGAAGGGAATAGGACATCACTTCTGTGTAACCGTCTTCTGAAAGACATACTGCGAAATCTGGTTTGTGAATGACAACCTTGTCTTTTACTCCAAGTTCTTTTAAACGTCGGGCAATTTTCTCAAGGTTTTCATCGGTAGGTTCCATATTGGTTAATTTTCCTGCCTCTATCTCATTGATAATGAGATAATCCGTAAAAGAAAGAGTTGAAAGTATCAGCGAATACCTGTCGGAGTTTTCACTTACCAAATCGATAGAGGTCTTGATGCCCATTTCCTGGGCCTTTTTCAAAATCTGGACACCTTCGCCTTGGTCAACTTTTTCCAAAAGCAGAAAGTACCCTAAATGTAAAATGCTTGCTTCTAAATGTTCGAAATCAATATCTGCATATCCAAAGTCTGCGCTTGTCCCAGGATAAGTGAAAAAGGTACGTTGCCCATTTATCACACTCATCACTTCTGTAAAGCTGGTCTTGTCTCTTTCATCTACTACAAAACCGCTGACATCCACACCGCCTCGTGCAAGTACTTCTGATACATAGGCGCCGTCTTCATCTTTTCCGATTTTACCAATTGCCTGTACAGGCATTTCCGGGCAAATCTTTTTCAGGTCCAAGGCCACGTTTGGCACACAGCCACCAACCCCTTTTTCTAGATTCACAATCTGCGTCAATTCACCGCATTCCGGATAGGCTTTGATTTCATTAATTTTATCAACGAGGACGCTGCCTGCCACAGCGATCCCCTTTCTTTCCATTCTATCCATAGTCTTACCCTTAGTCTTAGTTGCACTCAGCCACTAATGGACCTGCAAGCTCTTTTAAGAAGAAGAGTCTACCTGCAAGTGTTGGGATGTAAGAAGATGTAATCCATGGAGTTGTTCCATAGCGGAGTGTCATCCAAAGTGACATTCCCTGCCATTGCATACCTCTTCCTAATGTTCCGTCTGCTCCACCAATTGCATAATCAGCCTGTAAGAATAAGCCAGGGCCGATTGTATTTGCACGACATGGTACAAGTGTTGTTCTTGACTTGAAGCTTGTGAGCGCATTTTGCTCTACAGTAAGTGGATGAATCTTTGCTGCGATTCTGTAAGGTGCTTTTTCCCATTCTTCTGCTGTTGCATAGTCTTCAGCAAAAGTTGGCTCCCAGAATGCAATATGGCACATTCTACCGATACCGTAAACTAATACTAATTTTGCACCTTCAGCCTTTAATGCTGCGATTTTTTCCGGATAAGTCGGAAGATTTTCTTTGGTTGCAAAGTTTCTTTGATCCTTTGGTACAGTAAGTTCTCCAAGAGGATTGAAGAGTGCTTGTTCCATTGCGTATTGGAATGCACCCGAATTATCCGGAGCCAATGTATTACCTTCTGCATCTGCCCATTCATCCATGTTAAATGTATGTACGTGTTCACAAGAAACTTTCCATTCTTGTAAGAAATATACTACCCATTTGTACATTCCCATAGGTCCTACCGGGAGAATAAATGCGATCTTTTCTCCTCTCTCTTTTGCAAGTTTAATCTGCATTGCAATCTCGTGACCCATGTATGTTTCAAATTCTCCAAGGCTGTCACATTGTACTGGGGTAAAACCTTCATTCCAGTGAGCCTGTCTTTCTGTGATTTTTTCAGGCGCATCAATACATGCGTCAATTTTGTCAAAATCCCATCCTGCAGGATAGAATCCTTCTAATGCTGAACCTTTTACAGTTGAATTAAAATTCATAATCTTTTCCTCCTAAATTTCTTATGGTAAGTATCTCTTTGTGGTACCTTTCAAATATACCTGGCACTGAGTAAATCCTTCTGCATAATCTGCTCCACACTGGAAGCCTCTGTATCTACAGCAAGTCTTTACCATGTCCGGAAAATCGATGCCATCATGGTCTCTCATCCACACAATCTGTGATTCATGACAGTTAAGCATCTCAAGCTTTTTGTCAATGTATGGTGTTACATCTACATACTCTGTCGGTTGGAAATTCACCCCACAAAGTGTATCCATATAGTAGATTGGTGTGAGTCTGGCTTTTCCTTCCACTCCCACATCATAGCGAGGAAGTGTGGCCGTAAAGCATGCATCAAATACCAATTTGGATGTTGCCACATGGTCCGGCATATAATCGTTAGGGTCATGGGTAATAATAAAGTCAGGGTCAACCTGCTTAATCACACGAACCACCTTGTCTCTGGACTCTTTGTTGTTGTCGTAGATTTCAAGATCATCAAATCCGCCCCAGATGACCTCAAAACCAGCAAGTTCGCCACTTCTCTGTGCTTCTTTTGCTCTCATTTCTGTCAGTTCATCCGGCATAATGATTTCATGGCCTTGATTTCCGCTGGAAAGGTGACATACTACTACTCTGTCTCCACGCTCTTTGCATTTGAGGAGCGTCCCGGCGCAAGCAATTTCCATGTCATCCGGGTGACATGAGATTACTAGAACAGTGTACATTTCTCATACCTCCTTCTTACTTGACTATTATTTCTGATTTTATTATAGCAATCCCCTCTTTACATGAGAGTGCAAAATCAGTTATAATGTTTATAAAATCAGACAACGAGGTGTTTTTATGAAAGATAATTTTACACGTATTAGTTTTGACAAAATTTTTAATGTGGATAAGATTATTACGATATTTTATATGGAATTATCCAAGAACTTTTATTATGAAGGAGAAAAACATGATTTTTGGGAAATGGTTTATATTGACAAGGGAGAAATGATTTGCACCGCCGACGAGAAACGTTTTGTTTTGAAAAGCGGAGAAATGACCTTTCACAAGCCAAATGAATTTCACAACCTCTCCGGAGACAGTAACATTGCTCCTAATGTAAGTATTCTCACATTTGAATGTAAAAGCCGTGCCATGAAACACTTTGAAGGGAAGATTTTTCAATTGAGTAGCGAAGAAAAATCCCTCTTATCCACACTGTTTTCGGAAGGATTGTCCTGTTATAAACTAGAGGATGAGCGTAATCCTCTTCTGCAAAATTTAAAAGTAATTACTCCTTCTCCTTTTGGAAGCAGTCAGATGACCAAAAATTTGTTGGAGATTTTTTTAATTAAACTTTGTCGTAACACAGATGTTGTCACAAAAGAAATGCGTCAGAGTTACGTAATAGATGGTGTGGATGTTCCATATAACGTAAAAGAAATTTTGGACTACCTCAAGGAACATATCTATGGAAAAGTTACAATTGGGGAACTTGCAAAACATCTTGATAAAAGCGAGAGCATGGTGAAACAACTTTTTTCTCAGTATCGGGATGGGGGAATTATCAAACATTATAATGCTCTTAAGATTAAGGAAGCTCGCAAGCTCATTCGTGAGGGAAATTATAATATGACACAGATATCCGATATGCTGCATTTTGATACTCCGCAGTATTTTTCCAAATGCTTTAAGGCAGTTACCAATATGACACCAAGCGAATATAAAGCTTCAATAATGGGGTACCATTACTGATACCAACTTGTGGTTGGCTACACTTGGCGGTAAATACCCGTGGCTAGACTCTCACTAGCAAGATTAATGCCATGCTTGGCACACACGTAATGCCACGGAACTGATAGCCCCGTGGCATTTGTTTATTTGACATATCTTATTTATTTTTCCTTACAAGCAACGCTTCCAATTCCGCATTCCTTCTGCGTTCTTCTTCAAGTTGTTTGGTTTGTTCGGCTAGAAGACGCGTTTGCTCATCTATCTTCAGCGTTTGTTCATCTATCTTCAGCGTTTGCTCATCTATCTTCAGAGTCTTCTCGTCTATCTGTTGCGTCAGCGCGGCATTCATCTCTTCCAACAATCGTTTCTCATTTTCGAGTTCCTCGCGTATCTCTTCTCGCGCCTCTTCTCGCAACGCCTCTTTATACATCTTCTTATCAAACGTCGTCAAAAACATATCCACTACCTCCGCTCGGTGCTTTTGCAAAACATCCTTCAAAATTCCTTTTTCAATGCATTCATTCACAGCACACGTAACTGCCTCTTTCTGATTGTACCCTTTTTTCAAATAGTCTCTCACACACGCCACAAAATAAGAATAATCGTTAAGTCTTTTACACTTTTCCATCAGTTCTTGATTGTGTCCATAGTTTATATTAATAAACTTTGCCACACACTCCACCGCCGGCTCCTCTTCTCGTTTTTCAAAAGAATCTGAAAGTTTTAGGTATAACTCTTCCCCAATTTCCTGCTCTCCATTATAAAACACG
>JAZQBW010000037.1:0-5952 GCA_045545895.1 Faecalimonas sp. | reverse complement strand
AAGTGGAAGTACATTATATGAAGGTCATGTGGCACCGGGTGAAACAAAAGGTTTTGATAGTTATGAACTGGATGCAGATGGCTATACCAGAAGATATACTTTCACAACGGATGGTACCAATACAGATTATGGTATTAACTTTGAGTTTAACAGAGCAATGAAGATGTATATTGCAGATTTCGTAGTGTACAAAACATCCGATACCACAAAGGCAAATGTCTTGGCAGTAGATGCAGATACGAAAGTATTAACAACCAATGTTGATTCAAACAGAACACCGGGAATCGGTGGTTGGGATTCAGATTATCCTAAAAATGTTACTTTTGAAAACAATACTGCAAAGATGACATACGCAGGAAATGACGGAACAAAATTCTATACAGCAGAATTGATGCCATACGATTCGGAAACAATATTTGTTACTCAGGGTTCAGAACCAGAAAAACCACCAGTTGATAAACTTCCTGAAGGTCAAAAAATGATTAAATTGGAAGTGGGTCAGAAAGGTGTAAATCAAATATTTGGACAGAATGTCACACTGGAAAAAGGAAAGAAATATACAATTTCGTTCCAATATACATTTGATGAGGGAACAATGGATACAACTACATTCCTTCAGATTAAAGCGAAGTTTGGAGGCGGCAAGTATACAACCTACCATGCTAGTAATGAGACTGGTGAAAAAGCATTTGAATCCTCTACATATGATAAAGCGACAGGTATCGCAACATATACTTTTACGCATAAGAATGATACCGGAGAATATGGTGTAGGATTTTCAGGCGTGAGACCATTTAAAATGTATTTGGCCAATGTGACAATGTATGAAACAACGGATACTGCTAAAAAGAACATTCTTCCTTCTGGAAAATATGAAGAAGAGAGTTTAAAAGGTTGGCGTTCAGATTATATTAGCGCAGGTGATGTGGAAAAATTCCAACCGGAAAACAGTAATAACGAAGTGATGTATACTGCTACATTGAAAATGTATGATGGAAAAACCTTTGAACCAGATGTAGAAATCGGACCAAAAATGATTAAACTTGATTTTACTAAAGATGGAAAAAATCAAATTTTTGGACAGAATGTTACATTAGAAAAAGGAAAGAAATATACAATTTCATTCCAATATAAGTTTGAAGAAGGTAGCATGAATACTACTATGTATTTGCGTGTTAAGGCTGCATTTGGTAGTGGCAAATGGTCAACTTATCATTCTTCAAATGATGAAGGCGACAAAGGATTTGAATTCAAGGAAGACGAAGCTACATGTACAGCATATTACACATTTAAGCATACGCAGGAAACTGGACAGTATGGTGTAGGTTTTGAAAGTATTAAACCATGTGAACTTTACATAGCAAATATGTCTATGTACGAAACAGCAGATGCTTCCAAGAAAAACTTACTTCCATCAAGTAAAACAGAATTATATGCGCTAAATGGATGGCGTTCAGACTATGTACAGGCAGGTGAAGTTCAAGAACTAAAAATTAAGAATAACGATAACGTACTTTTATACACTGCTACATTATTGAAATATGATAAAAACATATTTAAGCCGAAAGAAATTGAACCGACAATGATTTATATCGATGCAGGAAATAATGCGAAAGATCAAATTTTTGGTCAGAATGTGAAATTGGAAAAAGGCAAAACATATACAATTTCATTCAGATATAAATTTGTAGAAGGAGATATTAATTCAACAACATTCCTCAGAGTTAAAGATGCTTTAAAATCTGGTAAGTATAAAACTTATTATGACAGTAATTCTACTGGTAGATTGGGAATGGATGTTAAATATAATAAGCAAACGTGCTTGGGTGAATATACGTTTAAACATACGGGCAATACAGGAACATATGCTGTAGGCTTCCAATTCAATGGTATTACAAAAATGTATATTACAGATTTCAAGGTATATGATGCAGCTGATAAGGAACAAAAGAACCTTCTTTCATCAAGAGGAAACGAAGACACATTACTTGGATGGGGTTCTGACTGGGCATCAGCAGAAACACAAAAAGTCTTTGAACCAAAGGGAACATCCGGAAAAATAATGTACACTGCAAAAGTAATGCCGCTTGATAATAATATTTTTAAGCCAGATCCTGAATTACCACCGAGAATGCTATATGTAGAAAATAATGGTACATATAGACAACTGGTACAAAGAGTTAAAGTAGAAGCCGGTCAAACATATAGATTTTCATTTTGTGTTGCATCACCGGTTGCAGTAACAGGAATGGTTATGCATACAGGGGACCGAATTGCAATATTTAATGCGATGAATCCAATTAACGAACCAGATTATAAGAAAGATTTCTATGAAGTTGTTTATGAATTTACTTTACCGGCTACTTTTGGAGGTGAGGCAGTTGATACTTCAAATGTATTTGTTGGAATTCAATTCCTTGCAGGAACAATCGCTTATGTTTTCAATCCAAAACTAGTGAATGTAAATGATAAAGAGCAAAACAACTTATATGTAAATCCTGGTTTCAATAAAGGACTTGACAATTGGGCTCTTAGCTGGGGTGCTTGGTTTATTCCGGGACAACAAGGAATGGGAGTTACCGAGTATGAAAAAGAAGGAGAGTTCAAGCTTCAGGTTATGGACTATGATGAAGAGAAATTCATCACCTATTATGATGACAGCCGAATGAATGATGGAGAGTGGTGGTCTGCAGATGATATCGTGGATAGCAAAGCAGGAACTGCTACTATCAAGGGAAGATTTTTATCAAACAATGGAAGACCGATTGCAAAAGCAAAAATGGTATTAAAGACGCTCAAGGACTCATTTGAGTGTCAAACTGATAAAGATGGAAAGTTTAGCTTTGATAAGCTACCGGCAGGATTTTACGAATTATATTATGTTGATAAAGACGGTAATATGATTAAAACCAATTTTGCTCAAAACATCAAAGATGGCTATACAGTAAACGTAGACGTGTTTGCTAGTGTGAGTGGATTAACACCTATAATTGGGTTCATTATAGCAGACGTAGTTGCTATTGGTGCAATAGCAGGTACAGTGCTCGTATTAAAGAAAAGAAAGAAGAAACGTTTGGTTAAAATAGCAGAAAGCGAATAGGGTAATATATGATAACGGTAATTAACAACTATATTTATTTAAACACAAAGAATACCGGTTATATTATGCGAATTCTACCAGATGGTACATTAAATCATTGTTATTACGGTGCTAGATTACCAGAAGAGAATATGGATTATTTGAATCTGTTTATTCAGCATGATATTACAGTAAATCTTCATACAGATGATTTAACAACCACGCCGGATGCACTTCCACAAGAATGTCCGGGATTTGGAAGAGGAGATTTTGGAAGACCTGCAATTGCTGTGTCGAATGGCAATGGTAGGGCAGTAAATGAATTTAAGTACCATTCACATTCTATTGTAGAAGGGAAGCCAATTATAAAAGGGTTACCGCAGACAGATAAGAATGTATCGAAATTGCAAACTTTAGAAATTACGCTTAAAGATGTGGTTACAGGAGTGGAAATTAACCACTCCTATACCCCGTTTTATGAAACAGATGTAATTGCTAGGCATACAACGGTACGAAATAAGACAAAAGGAACCTTGACAATTTCTTCCGTAGCAAGTGCAACAGTCGATTTTGAATTTGCAGAGTTTGATATGGTATCTTTGGGTGGTGCATGGGAACGAGAAAGAGAGATAGAAAGATATCCTATACATCATGGTGAAAATGCAATTACAACAAGATATGGATTATCTGGACACCATTTAAATCCGTTTGCCGCGTTAGCGAAAAAAGATGCCGGTGAGGATTATGGAGAAGTTTATGGATTCGCATTGGTCTATAGCGGAAATTTCAAAATCTCTGCAGAAAAAGGACAATATAATCGAACACGAATGTGGTTAGGAATTAATCCGGAACTATTTTCGTGGGAATTACAGGCAGGGGATGAATTTGAAACACCAGAAGCACTTTTGACATATAGTGACTGTGGATTCTCAAAAATGTCAAACAGTTTTCATCAAGTGTGTAGAAACCATTTAGGTGTCTGTGCAGAAAAGAGTAAAAAACATCCGATAGTATTAAATCTATGGGAAGCGTTACATACAGATATTTCAGAGGAAAAAATTGATAACGTAATAGAAAATACTAAAGGATTAGGTATTGATACTTTAGTTATAGATGATGGATGGTTCGGATGTCGAAATGATGACAAGACCTCATTAGGAGATTGGTTTGTTAATAAAGATAAATTCCCTAATGGGTTAACACCAATTGTTGAAAAATGTAAACAGAATGGAATGAACCTTGGATTATGGTTTGAACCAGAGATGGTTAGTCGAGAGAGTGAATTTTACAAGGAGCATCCAGATTGGTGCATACATATTCCGGGAGTCGATGCAAAAGAGATTCGTAATCAACTAGTATTAGACTTAAGCAGAACGGAAGTAGTGGACGAAATTGCGAAAAGAATAACAGAAGTAATACAAACGTATGACATTTCCTATGTTAAATGGGATATGAATCGAAGTATTACTGACAATGGAGCAGAATGGTTGCCAGCGTATCGACAGAATGAACAGGCGCATCGGCATATGTTAGGTGTATATGCGTTAATGGAACGTATTACAAAGAAATTTCCACAAGTCTTTTTTGAAGGCTGCGCGAGTGGTGGTGGAAGAAATGATTTCGGTACACTTTACTACATGCCTCAAGTTTGGACTAGTGATAATACTGATGCATATGAGCGAATGAAAATACAATATGGTACAAGCATGGTGTATCCACCAGAAACAATTTCTGCACATGTTTCTGCGTGTCCGAATATATCAACGAGACGCAGCACTCCGTTCAAAACACGTGGAGATGTAGCGCAATTGTTTAGTTTTGGATATGAATTAAATCCCTCATTATTAACAGATGAAGAACGAGCGCAAGTTGTCGAACAAACAAAGAAGCATAAAGAAATTGAGCAATACTATGCAGATGGTTTGTTTTACAGATTAAGAAATCCTTATGAAAGTAATACATGTGCATGGCAGTTTGTATCCAAAGAGCAAAATCATTCGATAGTATTCTTTGCTAATTTGTTAGTGCAACCTAATTATTGTGGTGAGTACTTGCAGTTAAAAGGATTGGATGATGACAAAAAATATCTAGTGAATCCACTTGGTATTACTGCAAGTGGAAAAACATTAAGGTGCGCAGGAGTACCGATAACAAAACAACCTAGTGATTTTTCTTCGGTGTTATTTGAATTAGAAGAGATAGATTAGGTTAACAAGGTTCTTATAGAAAACAAAAAAAGGAAAGGGATAATATTATGAAAATGAAAAAATGGCTTTCAATGCTACTTGCAGCGATTTTGATTTTGAATATAGTTCTTCCGACGAATGTACTTGCTGAAACAGATGCAAATTCTCTGAATGAGGTTACATTGTATGTATCTGCAAGTGGAGATGATTCAAACGGAGATGGTTCTTCTACAAATCCGTATAAGACAATCTCTAAGGCTGAAGAAGTGTTAGAGGCCAACGCGGGAGCAGATTTAGGAAGAATAGTTATTAGTGGCTCATTAAATTTTACAGCAGCCACACATACAAAGATGATTACAATTACCAGCGATGGAAATTCTTCTACAACATTAAATATTGCCCCAACAAGTTCGGAAATAAATATAGCAGGACCAACTACATTTGAGAATATTACTTTAACAGGTTCAAATAATGTAAACCAAGGACAACTTCAGACACAGCAGAATGAGTTGGTTATAGGAAAAGGAGTGACATTCTCAGGAAAGTTCAATAGTTATTTCCGTATCGGTGCAAATAATGCAGTATCAGGAAATGAACAAGGAACAGGGAACATACCGACATTTGTATTTGATGGCATTACACATTCAGTAAGTGGCCAAACATGTAATATCCGTATTGGAACAGGTT